>NZ_PSUU01000033.1:0-47398 GCF_002932015.1 Rathayibacter sp. AY1H3 | reverse complement strand
GCCTTCGACCCGCGGTCGAACAGCATCAACGCCCTGCGGCTCGGGCTGGCGGTCCTCGTCATCGTGTCGCACTCCTTCCCCCTCGGCGGCTCCGGGGGCGCGACCGGGCGTGGACGGCTGCGGGCGGGCGGATGTGCGAGGACGGCTCCGGGCTCGCGGCTCCGTGCTCTCGGCTCCGGGCTCTCAGCGCAGGACGTGGCCCTCGACGTCGACGGGAGCCCGGGCGGTGAGGCGCTTCAGCCGCATCGCGGGGCGCTCGACCAGCAGCCAGCTCGCCCACGCGAGGGGGACCGTCGCTGCGACCGAGAGCGCGATGTAGGCCCAGAGCGGCACGTCGGCTCCGGCTCCGACGATCGCCAGCGAGAGCAGCTGCTGCACGGGGAACGCGTAGATGTACATCCCGTAGGAGACGTCGTGGGTCGCGCCCACTCGACGCAGGGGGAGCCGGGCGCCGAGCGCGACCATCAGATAGGCGAGGGGGAGGCCGGCGAGCACGCGGTAGAGGCCGGTCGCGATCACGAGGACGAGCAGCACGGCCGCGACGGCGGTGAGTGCGCCCGTCAGGGGGAGGCGGTCGCGGTACAGGTGCACGAGCGCGCCGGCGAGGAAGTACCCGACGAGCGTCACCGTCTGGTTGAGGGGTGCCGGGAACGGGACGAGGTCCGTCGCGAGCACCGCCGCGACGAGGGTGAGGCCCGCGAATCCCGCGACCACGAGGGGGCGCACCCAGCGCGCGGGCGCCAGGGAGACGAGCAGGCCGATCACGACGTAGCTGACGAACTCGTAGAACAGGCTCCAGAGCGAGCCGTTCCACGCGCCCGGGTAGGGGATGGAGCCGAGCATCCCCGCGATGCCGTACTCCCGGATGTAGAGGGCCGCATTGGCGACCACGAAGCGCACCGCCCCGGCCGCGCTGTACTCGCCGGCTCCGAGGAGGAGCGACGCGAGCGGTGCGGCGACGAAGGCCACGACCAGGAGCGAGACGAGGAAGGCGGGATAGATGCGGAGGAAGCGCCGCCAGAGGAAGTCGACCAGCGATCGCGAGCGCAGCCGGCTCGCGGTGATCAGGAAGCCGGAGGTGGCGAAGAACCCGCCGACCGCCCAGGCGCCGAGGGTGGAGCCGCCGAGCCCGGGGTCGTCGCCGTAGCCGCCGAGGGGGAAGGAGTGCGACACGATGACGAGGACCGCCAGCCCGAGCCGCAGGGCGTTGATGCTGTTCGACCGCGGGTCGAAGGCGGAGCCGACGGTCGGGCGCGTGCGTGGCGCGCGGGCGGGCGCGGCGGTGCGCCGGACGTTCTCCTGGCGGGTCATGCGCACATCCTGCTGACCCCGGCCGCCGCCGTCGATCGGGCGTGGGACGCGCCGCGCTCCTCCCGGAGGGCCCGCGCGCCAGCAACGACGCGCGCTCCACCCCTGCGGACCCGCCGCGGAGCTGACGCGGACTGACGTGCGGCCTGCGGCTGACCCCTCTCCGCCCGGTCGTTCCTCCGTCGCCCTCTCCGCGAGACGCCGCTCCGGTACGCGACACGCCTTAGCGGGCGCACCGGAGCGGGATCTCGCGGCGGCCGGTCTGATCACGCCGGTCTGATCACGCCGGTCGGATCGCGCCGGTCAGAGCAGCCCGTCCGTGAGATGGTCCGGCGTGCCGAAGCGGTGGGCCGTGATCGACACGGCCTGCTCGCGGAGGAACGGCAGCAGCTCCAGCCGGCCCGCCTCGGTCGCCGCGCCCGCGTAGACCGCGAGGTCGGGGCGCCCGCCCGTCACGGCCGTCACCGTCGCGGCGGACGCGCCCAGCAGACGCACCCGTCCGGCGCCGTGCGCGCGCACCCGCGCAGCCGCCCGCCTTGGACGCGCCGCGTCAGCCGTCCCAGCCGCCGGGGAGGTCGCGGACCACCCGCCAGCGCGGGTCGAGCTGCGTCGCTGCCCCTCCGTTCCACGCGCGGCTGTGGAACCACGGCGCGATCACGTCGGCGCCGCCGTGCACGTGGTCGCCGAGATGCGCGCCCCAGTACGAGAAGGTCGAGTTCGTCAGCACCAGGCGGCGGGACGCGGCCAGCAGGGCGAGCTGCTGCGGCACCGGCGTCCCCGCCCCCGGGAAGCGCACCTCGACGCCCTCGAGGACGCGGGCCAGCTTCACCCGGCACCAGTCGAGGTCGTCCGACACGATCAGGACGCTGCGCACGGGCTCCCGCTCGCGGGCCAGGGCGAGCGCCGCGTCGACGTACTCGACCACGTCGAAGGAGTAGCGGCCGCGGAAGGCCGGGACGCTGTAGTAGTCGCCGCGCCGGATGTTCAGGGTGAGGTCCGCCTCCGGTCGCGCCGCCGCCACCAGAGCGGTGAAGGGGCCGCCGGGCGGGAGCAGCATCGTCGCGACGAAGTCCGCCAGCTCGTCCGCTGTGAACTCCACGCCGAGCTCCTGGTGGACGCTCCCGAGCTCGCGGGGGCTGAAGAACGACATCTCCGCCGGGGGCACCACGAGCTCCTCGAGGACCCGCGGGAAGACCTCCGCCCACTCCGCGGTCCTCCGCGTCGCGCGCACCGCGGTCGGCACCCCGCGGCTCCGGCGGGCGTGGGCCTGCAGCCAGAAGTAGGCGAGGTTCCCGACCCCGAACGACTCGCCGGGCAGCAGCACCGTCGTGCCCCGTCGGCGGAGGGGCGCCAGCAGCGCCGAGCGGACGTCGCCGCGCGTCACCACCGGGGGCCTCCCCCGCTCACGAGAGCTCTCCGAGCGCCACGAGCTGGGCGAAGCCGGGGTGCGCGGCCCGCACCTCCTCGAAGGTGCCGGCCCCCTCGATCCGGCCGCCGTCGAGGAAGAGCAGCCGGTCGGCGCCGCGCACGGTCGAGAGCCGGTGGGCGACCACGAGGACGGTCATGCTGCCGTGCAGCTCGGCGACGGCCCGCGAGATCTCGTGCTCCGTGCGGTTGTCGAGCGCCGACGTCGCCTCGTCGAGGACGAGGACGGAGGGGCGCCGGTACAGCGCCCGGGCGAGGCCGAGCCGCTGGCGCTGGCCGCCGGAGAGGCGGACGCCGCGCTCGCCCACGCGGGTGTCCAGACCCTGCGGCAGCCCGCTGACGAACTCCTCGAGCTGCGCCGTCCGCAGCACCTCGCGCACGCGCTCGTGGTCGACCTCGGCCGCCGGCACCCCGAAGGCGACGTTCGCGGCGACGGTCGCGTCCAGGAGGAACACGTCCTGCGGCACCACGCCGAGCCCCGCGTACCAGGCCGCCGGGTCCTCGTCGATCGGCCGCCCGCCGCAGAGGATCCGGCCGCTCGTGGGCGGGAGCAGGCCGAGGACCAGGTCGAGGAGGGTGCTCTTGCCGGCGCCGCTGGATCCGACGAAGGCGGTCGTGGCGTTCCGCTGGATCACCAGGGAGACGTCCCGCACCACGTCCACGTCGGAGTCGGCGTAGCGGTACGTGACGTGCTCGAGCGCGATGTCGCCGGAGTAGCGGCCGCCCGGCCCGGGCCTCTCGTCGTGCGCCCCCTCGGAGGCGAGCTCCTCGGCCGCCTCGGAGACGATCCGCAGGCCCGCCTGGCCGCTGCGCACGATCGCGAAGGTGGCCGAGACGCGGTTGAGGGTCGGCAGGGCGCGGAGGGAGGCGGCCGCGAAGACGCCCAGGACGGAGAGCGCCTCGGCGCCGGAGCCGGTGGCGACCAGGATCCCCGAGACGCCCACGACGGCGACGACGAAGCCGATCTCGAGCAGGTACTTCGGCAGCTCCGAGACGAGCGAGAGGGAGCGCAGAGCCTGGGCGCTGCGGCGCTTGGCCCCGCTGAAGCCGGCGACCAGGCTCGCCGCGCTCGAGGTGAGGCGCGCCTCGCGGAACCCGTCGAGCGAGGGGAGCAGGAACTGCCACGACTCCAGCGCCGCCTCCGCCATCTCCTCGCCGATCCGGCCCTGCCGCCGCCGCAGGAGGGCCTGGACGCCGCCGAGCAGCACCGCGAAGAAGACGGCCGCGAACAGGGTCGCGACCGGCGAGGCGACCAGCAGGATCGCCACGATCGCGACGAGCACCAGCAGATCGGAGGCGATGCCGATCACGCCGAGCAGCACGCCGGCCGCCTGCGCGCTGGCGTCGTTGATGGTCCGGTACACCTCGGCGAGGCGCCGGGAGCGGTGGACGGCGTAGGGCGCGAGGACGTACCGCCGCAGCAGCTCCGTCGCAGCGTCGGCCGAGATCCGCGTGGTGCGGCCGAGCAGCCACCACCGGAAGACGATCGTCCCGGCGCTCTTGAGCACGAAGACGACCGCGACGAAGCCGGCGATGATCGGGAGGAGGGTCTGGACGTCCGTCGAGCCGAGGACGCCGGAGAGGACGCCGAGCGCGCCCGTGGTGGTGTCGGTCCCGGTGAGCAGCGCCATGAGCGGCACCATCGCGGCGACGCCCAGGGTGTCGAGGACCGCGAGCGCGAGGGAGCCCGCGACGGCGGCGGTGATCCAGCCCGGAGAGGCGGCGCCGGCCAGCGAGAGGAGGGTGCGCAGCCCCGGTCGCAGGGACCCGCCGCTCACGCCGCCACCCCCTCGTACACGGCGGCGATCCCGCCGCACATGGCGGCGACGTCCCGCACGGCGCGAGGAGCCGCGGCCCTCGACGCCTGCCGCTCCAGCGCCGCGGCCACCGCCTCCGGGTCGTCGGCGTCGACCAGCGAGTCCCGCTCGACGATCTCGGGGTTCCCGCCCACCGCGGAGGCGACCACGCCGATCCCGCGGGCGGCCGCGTCGAGCAGCGTGTAGGAGCAGTTCTCCCAGACCGAGAGCTGGGCGACGACGTCCGCCGCGGCGAGCGCCGCCTCCGGATCGGCGAAGCCGGGGAACGACACGGCGTCGCCGAGGCCGAGCCGCTCGGCCCGGGCGCGCAGGGTGCCGTCGAGCGGCCCCTCGCCGGCGACGGTCAGCGTGGCGCCGGGGACGCGCCGGCGCAGCACCGCGAAGGCCTCGAGCAGCGCGTCGAGGCGCTTCTCCGGCGCCAGGCGCGCGAGCGAGAGGACCCGGAGCGACCCGGGCTCCCCCGGCTCGCGGTCGCGGGGCGCGGCGTCGACTCCGTTGAGCACGACCTGCACCGGCAGGCTCGGCCGCCACTTCTCGATCATGGTGCGGCGGGTGGCCTCCGAGACGGCGATCGCGCCGTCGAAGGACCGCAGCCGCGCGTGGTGCGCCGCCGCGGTCGTCCGCGCCCGCAGGGCGGTGCGGTGGTAGACGTCGGGCCCGGCGATGCCGTGCTCCGTCGTGACGCGGCGGACCCCGCGGGGCAGCGGGGTCGCCGCGGCCACGAGGTCGGCGTGGGCGAGGTGGGAGTGGACGATCGCCGGGCGGAGAGCCGCCGCGGTCGCGCGCAGGGTCGCCACGGAGGCGGCGGCACCGGCGGACACTCCGAAGCGCCCGGTCGTCACGGCCGAGCCCTGCTCCCGCAGCCGCTCGGCGAGCGCTCCCTCCGGGCAGAGCACGACGAGCCGGTGGCCGGGGATCCCGTGCCGGGCGGCGTCGAGGACGTGGCGGGCCACCCCGCCGAACTCGCCGACCGGCACCGCCCAGAGCGCGAGCGGGGTCACAGCCACTCCTCCAGCCGCTCGAGCGCGGTCCAGAAGCCCTCGCCGCTGTTGACGTGCCCCTGCCAGATCTCGGGGATGAACGGCACCCCGGGCGCCAGCTCGTCGAGCGACGCCGCGAAGTCCGGCCAGTCGATCTCGCCCTCGCCGATCTGCACCCCCTCGCCGTCGACACCCGTCGCATCGACGAGGTGCAGGTGCGCGCTGAGCGGAGCGAGCAGCGCCACCGCCTCCGAGAAGGCGAGCCCGAGGTGGTTCGCCGCGAGCTTGGTGTGCGAGGCGTCGAGGCAGAGCGGCGTGCCGGTCGCGGCCGCGAACTCGGCGGTGTCGCGCGGGTCCACGAAGAGGTTGTGGAACTGCTGCCCGCCCATGAGCCACGGGTAGGGCGGGAGGGTCTGCGCCAGCACGCGGACGCCGCTCGCGTCGATCCGCTCGAGGGCGTCGGCGACGCGCTCGTAGAGGGGAGCGCGCTGATCCGGAGCCACGTGCGCGTGCCGGGTGAAGCCGCCCATCGTGACGACCATCATCGGGTCCTCCTCCTGGCGGAACCAGCGCGCGAGGCTCCGGGTGGTCTCGACGGTGCGCTGCACCTCCGCGATCGAGCGCTCCCACACGTCGTCGTCGAAGGAGGCGAGGTCGACGAGGAAGTCGCCCGCGAACAGGTCCGGCAGGTGGGTGGTGAAGCCGGAGTCGAGGCGGCGGGTGAACACGTCGTCCGGCTCGATCTCCAGGTCGCGGTACGAGAAGTGGAACTCGAGGAAGTCGGCGTTCGACTCCGCGGCGAGCGCCGCGTGGTCGTGGTACCGCACCGGCAGGCCCCAGGGGCGGCGGAACCGGAACGGCCGGCCGGACGGCGTGCTCTCGCGCAGGTCGCCGGCGAAGAAGAACCCGCCCTCCTCGACGTCGCGGTGGAGCGCGCGGCCGAGCAGCTGCGGCAGCTCGTTGGGCTGGAGGCCCCGGCCGGGGCTGCGGACGACGACGTCGGCGGCGCGCACCACGTCCCCGATCGAGAGGTCGCGGGAGGCGACCAGCGACTTCGCGAGCGAGACGCGGTTCATCGACTCCCCCGTCGAGACCGATCGGGCCTCGCGCGTGCCGAGCGAGTCCTCGATGTCGCGGATCTCGCCGACCATGCGGCGGAACTCGTCCGGGAGCAGGGACACCGTGTGGTCGTTGCCCTCCATCCCCCGGTCGACCGTGAAGTGCTTCTCGACGATGCGGGCCCCGCGGGCGACGGCGGCGACGGGGACGTGCCAGCCCCGCTCGTGGCCGGAGTAGCCGACGACGCCGCCGCCGATCTCGGCGAGCCGGTCGAGGTAGGCGAGGTTGAGGTCGCGGTAGGGCGCCGGGTACGTCGACTGGGTGTGCAGCAGGGCGAAGGAGGTGCCGAGCGAGCGCAGCAGCGCGACCGACTCGAGGATCTCGGACTCGCGGGACATCCCGGTGCTGAGCAGCAGGGGCAGGCCCCGGGTGCCGGCGTCCTCGATCAGGCCGTGGTTGGTGAGGTCCGCCGAGGCGATCTTGAGGCCCGGGATCCCGTAGTCGACGAGCGCCTGCACGCTCGGGGCGTCCCACGGGGTGCAGAGGACGTCGATCCCGGCCTCGGCCGCGTGGTCGAAGACCCGGAGGAGCGGCTCGGCGGGCAGCGAGAAGCGGCGCAGGAGGTCGATCGTGTACTGGGCGCCGAGGTCCTCCCCCGCGGTGGCCCCGCCGGCGCGCCGGTAGAGGGAGTCGAGGTCGCGCAGCTGGAACTTCACCGCGTCGGCGCCCGCCTCGACCGCGAGGTCGACCAGCCGCCGCGCCAGATCGACCGAGCCGTTGTGGTTGTTGCCGATCTCCGCGATCAGGAAGGCCGGGTGGCCGTCGCCCACCTCGTGGCGGCCGATCCGCAGCGCCCGGTCGCCCTCGACCGCGATCGCGACGAGGTGCCCGCGATCGTCGACGAGCGGGAGGTGGCTGATCCCGTCGCGGCCGAGCCGGGCGACGATCGCGGTGGCCGGCTCGTCCGCTCCCGCCGTGCGGACGGCGGTGTTCGCGACGGCGAGGGCCGGGACGTCGAGGGAGGCCGTCGGGTTCGCGATGATCCAGCGGCGGAAGTCGCCGTCGGACACCGACCCGCGGAGGATCCCGTGCCCGTCGACGCAGAAGACGATCCGCTGCTTGTTCGCGTTGATCTTGGCCAGCGCGGTGAGCACCGGGTCCTCGGCGAAGACGATGAACGGGGCGAGGTGCCGGTCGATGATCATGCGCCGCCTCCCGCCGACAGGCCGAGGAGGGTCTGCTCGACCACCGCGAGATCCGCCTCGGTGTCGATGTCCCCGCCCTCCGCCTCGTCCATGACGAACAGGCCGACCCGGCCGCCGATCCGGTTGCGCTCGCGCTCGTAGACCTCGGTGCGGGTGAGGTAGAGGGACCCGGTCTCGCGGTAGAAGAAGTCGGCCTCGGCGAGGTCCTGGCGCCGCGGCCGGGCCGTGACGTCGTACTGCGGCACGGCGGCCCCCTCCTGCAGCCGCCAGAGGAACGGCGTCTGCGGGACGACGCCCACCAGCGAGTCGACCCCCGTCGAGGCGAACTGCTCGAGCGCGCGGGCGAGGGTGCCCGGGAGCCGGATCGGCGAGGTCGCCTGGAGGAGCATCACCGCGTCCGGGCGGCGCCCCAGCGCGGCCCGGTGCTCGATCGCGTGGAGCACGACGGGCTCGGTCGCCGTCTCGTCGCGCGCCAGCTCGGCGGGCCGGAGGAACGGCACGTCCGCTCCCGCCCCCTCCGCGATCGCGGCCAGCTCGGGGTCGTCGGTCGACACGAGCACGTCGAGACCGGCAGCGAGCGCCTGCTCGATGCTCCAGACCACCAGCGGGCGGCCCGCGACGGGGCGGGCGTTCTTGCGCGGGACGCCCTTCGAGCCCCCGCGCACGGGGATGACGCAGAGAACGGTCACGGGGTGCCTCCTTCGGCGATGGCGAGTGCCCGGCGGGCGACGGCGACGGCCGGCTCGACGGACGGGACGGGCGGAGCCGCGGTCGGCGTCTCCCCGCCCCAGCGCGCGAGCCGGTACCGGCTCCAGAACTCGAGCACCCAGGCGGGCGGGTCCTCGCAGACGACCCACGCGGGGATCCCGGCGGCCGCGGCCTCCAGGACCCCGGTCGAGAAGATCGAGGCGACCGGCCGGGCCTGCGCGGCGAGGTCGCCGCCGCGGAGCACCCGGATGCCGCGGCGCTCCCACCGCGCGTGCTGCCAGCGCGAGCGGCGGTCGACCTCGGCGGGGTGGGGGCGGTAGTCGGCGCCCGCCTCGCGGCAGAAGCGGGAGGCGGTGGCCGCGGCCGTCCGCCGGGGCAGCTCCGCGCCGTGCAGCTGGCCGAGGAACAGGGGCCGCTCCTCGAGCCGCTCGGGGCGCGGGCGGCGCGACGCGGTCCAGAGCAGCTGGCTGCCGACGACCTCGGTCTCCACGTCGCTGCGGCCGGAGGTCCAGAAGGCCGCGTCCTCCTCCGAGAACGCCAGCAGCGTCGCTCCGGGCGGGAGCGGCGGGGCGGAGGGGGTGAGCAGGCCGTGCTGCACGACCAGGAAGCGGGCGCCGAGGATTCCGGACCAGCGGTGGGCGGCCGCTCCCGCCGCGAGGAAGTGGCCGGTGGCGATCACGGCGCGGAGGCCCCGCATCTCGGCGGGCGGGTCCGCCTCCGGGTCGACCGGGTGCGCACTCCAGCGGCCCGGCAGCAGCCCGGACAGCGCGTCGCCGGCTCCGGAGGGAGCGAGGACCGCCGCCGGAGCCCCGCCGAGAGGAGCGAGCGAGGCCGCGGTCGAGGCGAGGGCGCTCGCCGTCGACGCCTCCACCGCGAGCAGGACCGCGGGCCGGTCGCCGCGCACGTGCAGCACCAGGCGGGTCGGCTCGGAGCCCCGCAGCGCCGCCCGGGCGGTGCGCAGCGGGTCGCGGCCGCGCTGCCAGCGGCGCCAGGCCTCCAGGTCGGTCGGGTGCGTCAGCGCCACAGTGCCCTCACCTCCCGCATCCGGTGCACGAAGGTGTGCTCGGCGCCGGTGCGTCGCGCGCCCGCCTCGCGGATGCGCCGCGCCCAGGAGGGGTCCGCGCCCGCCCGCCGCACGTGCTCGACGAGCTGGTCCCGCTCCTCGAAGACGAGCACCTCGCTGCCCACCTCGTAGAACTCCGCCACCTCGGGGCGGTCGATCAGGGTCAGCGCCCCGACGCCCGGCGCCTCGAAGGCGCGCATCGAGAGCCCGCCGTGGCCCGCGCCGTGCAGCGCCAGGGTCGCGGTCGAGCCGGCCATCACTCCGTAGTAGCCCGCCCGCGGGACGTCGCGGCGGGCGGGGACGCCGGCCGAGCGCCAGCGGCCGGTGCGCGCCACGTCCCAGGGGTGCCGCGACCACTGCCGCCCGTACGCCTCGACCGCGACCCCGCCGGCCGCGAGCTCCCGCAGCACGCGCTCGCGCTCGGGGTAGCGGGCGCCGACGAAGGTCACCGCGGCGGAGGGGCGGGGGCGGAAGGAGAGGAGGGAGTCGAAGGCGTCGGGCAGGTGCCCGGCCGGAACCCCCGCGCGGGCGAGCTCGGCGACGTCGGCGGCGGAGTAGCTGACGATCGACACCGCCTCCCCGGCGAGGGAGCGCAGGCGGTCGACGGGGTGCGCCATGTTGCGGAGCTCGTCGTAGAGCCAGAGCACCACGGGGACGCCGGCGCGGCCGACCTCCTCCCACCAGGCGTCACCGAGGGAGTCACCCTTCACCACGAGGACGGCCCGGGGCCGGACGGCCCGCAGCGCCGCGATCGCGCGGTCGGTCTCGGCGCGCATGGACGAGCGCCGGAGCCGGCCCCCGGGGAGCCGGTGGCCGAGGGCGTCGCGCACGTGGCCCAGCCCGGTCGCGGCGTCGTAGCGGTGGACGACCACGTCGTCGCCCAGGTGGGCCAGCGCCGATTCGAGCGCCTCCCAGTAGCCGTGGAAGACCGGGCTCACCACGAGCACGGGCCCGCTCACCGGGACGCCGCCTCGGCGGCGGCGACGAGCCGGAGCTCGCGCCGGAGGACGGCCAGCGGGCGCACGTCGCTGCCGGCGGCGGCGCGTACCGCGTTGGCGGCGAGGTTCACGGCGGAGGCGGCGCGCAGGGCCGCGGCGAGGGCGGCGGGGCATCCGCCCCACTTGCGGGCGTAGCGCAGGCGCGAGGCGACCAGCCAGACCAGCCGGCGCGCGGGGTCGGAGGAGCCGCCTCCCGTGTGCTCGGCGACGACGGAGCCGGCGAAGACCGAGGGCACGCCGCGCTCGCGCAGCCGGCGCTGGAGGTCGACCTCCTCGCAGTTCATGTGGAAGGACTCGTCGAACCCGCCGACCGCGCGGAACTCGGCCACGGGCAGCAGCATCACGGCGCCCACCACCCAGTCCACCGGCACCGTCGCGCCCGGGGCGCACCGCGGGTCGTGGCCGACGGCCGCGTGCAGCCGCGGGCGCCAGCGCGCGAGCGGAGTGAGCCACTCCACGACGTAGTGGCGCAGCCGCGGGAAGCGCCGGCCGACCCACTGCCGCTCCCCGCCCGCGTCGACGAGGTCCGGAGCGACGACCGCGGGCAGCCACGGCCGTCCCGCCTCGAGCAGGTCGCGGAGGAAGGAGGGTCCGACGACGAGGTCGCTGTTGAGCACCAGGAGCAGCGGGTGGCGCGCCCGGGCGGCGCCCGTGTTCACCGCGGCGCCGAAGCCGCCGTTCCGCTCGCGCCGCACGACCTCCACTCCGTCGATCCCGGCCGGGAACGGGACCGGGGAGGCGTCGTCGACGACGACGATCTCGAGGGCGGGGGGCGACTCCTGGCTGCGGAGCCGCTCGACGAGGGCGAGCGCGGGCGCGGGGTCGCCGTAGTGCGGGATCACAACGCTCACCCCCTCGGCGGTCACCTCGCGACCGTCTCGGCGGCGCGGTCCCGGCGGAGCGAGCGGCGGGTGCTCCGGACGGTGGCGGCCGGGGGCTCCGCGCCGACGGGCAGAGCGCCGAGAGCGGGGAGGATCACCCGGAGCAGGGCGTCGATGTCCTCGACGGCCGCCGCGGCGACGTCCGGTCCGCGCCCGAACGGGTCGGCGAAGTCGTCCTCGGCGCCGTAGGGGGCGGTGTCGTCGGCGAGCAGTCGCAGGAGCGGGACGCCGGGGGCGGCTCCCGCCAGCCGCGCCGCCCGGCGGACCGTGGTGGTGCGGCGCGCGGCGGCCGGGAAGTGGCGGGTGACCCACTCCCGCTGGCCCGCCTCGAACACCAGCACGGGATCGGTGCCGGCGAGCATCCGGCCGTCGGCCTGGCGCGCGCGGTGCCCGGCCGTGGAGAGTCCGCGGGCCCGCAGCGCATCGCTGAGCTCGGGGTCGATCCCGCGGCCGGCCTCCGCGTGCGTTCCCGCGCTCTCGACCCGCCAGTCGGAGCCGGCGCCGAGCAGGCGCGCCGCGATCAGCTCGGCCGAGGGCGACCGGGCCACGTTCGCATGGCAGAGCAGGAGCAGGCGCCCGCTCATCGAGCCGCCCGGCGGGACGTCTGCGGAGGCAGGGCCCGCGACTCCACCGGGGCGAGCTCGGACCGGCGCGGTGCCGCCGCCGCGCGCTTGCGCCCCGTCGCCGGCTGCGGCTCGGCGTAGTACGCGTTCTTGCGGTCGTAGTAGTAGTACCCGGTGTCGCCGTCGCGGGCGGTGACCATGTTGAGCACGGTGCCGAGCACGCGGGCGCGGACCTGCTGGACGATCCGCCGGGCGGCGACCACCTCGGGCCGGTGCGTCTGGTTCGAGGCGACGACGAAGACGACGCCGTCGACGACGGTCGCGACGATGGAGGCGTCGGTGACGGGCAGCACGGGCGGCGCGTCGATGACGACGAAGTAGTCCTTCGAGAGGCGCGCGACCAGGGCGCGCATCGCCTCGGAGCCGAGCATCTCGGACGGGTTCGGCGGGATGTGCCCGGCCGGGAGGGCGTAGAGGCCCGCGGTACCGGTGGGGCGGATCGCGTCGTCCACAGGGATCTGGTGGCTGAGGACCTCGCTGAGGCCGATGGCGCCGTCGATGTCCAGCATCCGCGCCACGGAGGGCCGGCGGAGGTCCGCGTCGACCAGGAGGGTGCGCTGCCCGGACTCCGCGGTGACGCGGGCCAGTCCGGCGGCGATCGTGGACTTGCCCTCGGCCTGGTTGGCGCTGGTGATCACGACGCTGCGCGTCTCCTCGTCGACGCTGGAGAAGCGCAGGCCCGTCCGGAGCGAGCGGAACGCCTCCGCGGTGAGCGCGTCGGTGCCGCGGCGGCCGCCGGTCCGGCCCGGGCGTCCGGCCTTGGGGATGCGCCCGAGGACGCCGACGCCGAAGAGCTCGGTGAGGTCGTCGACGGTCCGCACGCGGATGTCGAGGGCCCGGCGGAGGAAGGCGAGACCGAAGCCGAGCACCAGGCCGCCCAGGGCGCCGAGCAGGATGTTCCGCACCCAGTCGGGGCTCGTCGGGGCGGCGGGCGGCTCCGCGTTCTCGAGCGGGACGACGGTGATCTGCGGTGTGCGGTCGGCGGTGGACTGCGTCTCGATGTCGGTGATGACGGCCGCCAGCGCCGCGAGCGCCCCGTTGGCCAGGGCTGCGGCGTTCTGCGCGGTCCCGGCCGCGGCGGTGACCTCGATCAGGGTGCTGCCCGGAGCGACCCTCGCGGTGAGGCGGCCGCTCAGGGCATCTCCGCCGGGGTTCGCCTCCGGGTCGGCCTCGATCCGCTCGGAGACGGCGCTGCTCGAGATCAGCGGCAGGTAGGCGTTCGCCCGGGTCACCGCGGTCTGCGACCCGCTGATCGCATCGGCCGAGCTGCCGTCGCTCGCGGCGATCACGAATCCGGCCGAGCTCGACTCGTAGACCTTCGGAGTGAGGAACGAGAAGGCGGCCATCGCCAGAGCTCCGACGAGCACGGCGACCACGAGGGTCCGCCAGTTCCGCCGGATGAATGCGATGAGATCGACGACAGTCACTGCGCACCTTTCTGCGTGCCGCGCATGCGCCGCACGACGATGCTGAGGTGTCGGTCACGCTAGCAATGCGGAGCGCCTTTCCCTAGGCGGTCCCCGACCCCTCGGGAGGCCCTTTCTGCGAGGATGACGACATGTCCGCGCCAGGGGGAGAGATCGTCGTCGAGAGGCGTTCCCCGCTCGTTCACGAGGCCTTTCCGATAGCACATTCCGCTCGGATACTCGATGCCGTCCTGATGGGCCTCCTGGTCTACCGGCTCCCCACCCCCTTCCTCCCGGGGAGCGTCCCGCTGGCGCAGACGGCCCTGGCCGCCCTGGTCCTCGTCAGCCTCTTCCGGCGGCCCACCCGCCGTCTCGGACGGGCCGCGTGGTACCCGTGGCTGTGCCTCGCCCTGCTCGCCTTCGTCCTCGCGGGCTCGTCCTTCGACGGCCTCGACGCCCTGCGCCGGGCGGCGAACATCGCGCTCGTCATGCTCGCCGCGGGCTTCCTCGCGAGCGGGCGGATCGACGTGGTCTCGGGGCTCAAAGGACTCGCCGCGGCGCTGTCGCTGAACGCCGTGCTGTTCGTCGCGGGACTCGCCCCGGACAGCTACCAGGGCGCCCTGACCGGCTACCTGCAGGACAAGAACGTGGCCGGTCTCGTCTACGGAGCGGCGGCGCTGCTGGTCTCGGCGCTCAGCTCGCGGCTGTGGCTGCGGGTCGGCGTGCTCGCGCTCGGGGCCGCCGCGGTCGTCGCCACCGACTCCCGCACGTCGATGGCGGCCTACGCCTGCGCGCTCGTGTGGCTCGTCGCGGCGCCGTACCTGCGCCTGCTCTTCCGCGCGCTCCTCGGCGGCGGCCTCGTCCTGCTGTTCCTCTGGGCCGAGCGGAACCTGGCGACGGCCGGCGGCTACGGGGTGGAGCGGGCCGGCTCCGACGCCCTGCGCGCCCGCATCCTCGACGCCTCGGTCGACAAGGTGGCGCTCTCGCTGTGGACCGGCTCCGGGCTCGGAGAGGCGACCGCGCGGGTCGACGGGATCGACTGGTTCTTCCACAACTCCTACCTGGCGCTGATGGCCGAGGGCGGCGTCGTGCTGCTCGTCGGCGTCGTCGGCACCGTGCTCGTGGCCGGCTTCGCGACCACGGCCGCCGGGGCCGGGAGCCGCCCGGGGCACGCGGTCGGCGCGGCGAGCATCCTGGTGCTGCTGTGCGCGACGCAGCTGGGCGAGGTGTTCTTCGCCCCGATCTCGTTCGTCGTGATCGGCGCGGGTCTCGCTCTGCTCGCGGAGCAGTCCGCCCGCGCCCGCGCTCTGCCGCCGGAGTAGCGCCTCCCGCGTCCACCCGATCCGGCGCGGATCCACGGATCCGGGGCGCGGAGGTCCCGGTCGGCGGGCCCTTCCCGGTGGGGCGGAGGTCGCCCGGTGCGGCCCCGGCCGACCGCCGCTCAGGCGCGGCCGCGCTCGCGGACCGCGTCGCGGAGTACCGCGCGGACGCCCGCCCACATGCGCCGCGCGTTCAGCCCGGCCAGCACCCGCTCCCGGCCCGCGCGGGCGACCTCGGCCCGCTTCCCGTCGTCGCTCAGCACCGCCTCCAGCACCGCCGCGATCCCCGCCGGGTCGTGCAGGGGCAGCGCGAAGGACGTCTCGCCGTCGCGGATGTAGCCGGTCATCGCGGCGCTCGCGGTGACCGCCGTGCAGGTCCCGCAGCCGGAGGCCTCCAGCAGGACGCTCTGGCCCGTCGGGTAGGCGAGGTCGTGGCTGGTGACGACGACGAGCTCGGCGTCGCGCAGGTTGTCGCGGTGCCGATCGACCGGGACGGGGTCGTGCAGGACGACGTTGGCCGGCAGCGCCCGGGACGGCCGCCGCGCAGGAGTGGTCACGATGTCGAACCGCCGGTGCGGCAGGCGCTCGGCGGCGGCGACCAGCGAGTCGAAATCGCGCCCGCGGTCGACACCGACGGCGAGCACCTCGAACCGCTTCGGACGCGGCGGAACGGGCCGGTAGTAGTCGGAGTCGACCCCGAAGAGCACCGGTGCGATCCGCCGCTCGTCGACGCCGTGGCGGGCGAAGACCTCGCGCTGGTTCTCGCTGAGCACGACGAGCCGGTCCACGCCCTGGAGCAGCCGGACCACCTGTCGGCGCCGCTCCGGCGAGCCGGTGAGCAGCTCCTCCGCCCACCAGCAGGAGAGGACCACGAGCGGCGTGCGGCCGTACGGCCCGAGCCGCGCGCGCCGGAGCCGGGCGGGGAGGCCCGCCTCCGGCTCGAGCACGCAGAGCACCGCGTCGGCCGAGCGGACCGCCCGGAGTGCGCGCAGCTGCGTGTCCACGTTCAGCCCCGTGCGGTGCTCCACGACGTCGCGGAGCTTCACGTGCGCGGGCCGAGACGCGTGACCGGGGACGAGGAGCCGCGTCGAGTCGTCCCGGAGGAGGTCGGCCCGGTACGGCAGCCTCCCGCGGGCGAAGGGCTCGCCCGGAGCCAGGCGCAGGGTCGGGTGCTTGAGGAACAGTCCGAGCACTCTGAGGACTTCCGGTTCGCGGGTCATCGTCGTCCTTTCCCGAGGGAGGAGGAGAGGCTCCCCGCGGCATTCCTCGGAAAGCGGATCGGTCTCCTGGCGGGAGGATCAGGAATCATCGGAGAGGGCCATCCGCGCCAGAAGTCCGTCGATAGCCGACTTCCCGGAGGACGGGGAGTAGGAATCGTTCCAGCGGGCACGATCCCTCTCCCGCGACTCCGATAGTCCTCTCTTCTTCCGGGCTCTGATCAGCTCGGCCAGAGCCCGCGGATCCCCGGCTCGGAACGTGGCGTCGATCGACGGGCCGACGACCTCGGGGAGCGCACCGGCATCGCTCACCACCACGGGGACGCCGGCCGACATCGCCTCCGTCACGACCAGGCCGAACGACTCCGGCTGCACCGACGGCACCACCAGGAGGTCGATCCGCGAGAAGAGGTCGCCGGGCTCGATCCACCCCGGCCGGTCCACCAGAGCGGCGACCGGAGCGAGGGCCGCCTCCACCTCGCGACGCTCCCGCTCCGCCACGAACCGGGGCTCGCCCGCCAGCACCAGGCGATACGCGCCCGGTTCCCCGGCCTCCAGCAGCGCCAGCGCCTCGGTGAGGACCCGCACCCCCTTCGCGAGCGAGGGACGCCCGAGGAAGCCGAGGACGGTCGTCCCGTCCTCCCGCGGCCGCGCCTCCGGCAGGTCGACGCGGCGGCTCCAGTTCGGCAGCACGGTCGACCCGGGGACGACCCCCGCCAGGTAGCGGGAGGGGACGAGGGTCGCCAGCGCGCCGCGGCGGGCCACGGGCGCGAGCAGCCGCTGCAGGCCGGACGGGCGCTGGTGCAGATGCACGATCCGCCGCGGACGCCCTGCGGTCGCGACGGCCGGCACCAGCCCGTTGCACCACAGCACGCCCTCGCGGGAGGAGGCGTCCCAGCGCCGCAGCGCGCGCATCCAGGCGGGTCTGCCCGTGGCCTCGAGCTCGACGACCCGGTGGCCGGCGGCGAGGGCGGCGACGACGAGCGCACGCGGCTCCGAGGGGCCGACGACCACGACCGGGACCTCGAGCGCCTCGAGCGCCTCCGCGATGCTCAGCAGCATCACCTCGCCGCCGCCGATGTCGCCGTTGTTGGTCGCGAGCGCCACCGGAGGCCGCCCGGCGCCGCCCGCTCCCCCGTGGATCATCCGCCGCCCCGCCCGCCTCCGCGCGGCGCCCCCGCGGCCCGCGCGCCCATCCTCACCGAGACGAGCGCCCGGCTCCACCGAGCCCGGCCGGGCTCCGCGGGCCGCGGGAGCGCTGGAATACTGACCGGATGGAGCTCGTGGGCGTTCTCTGGGCCGACGAGGCCGTGCCGCTCGTGTCGGCGTTCGTCCACCGGCGGGCCGACGCGGCGGGCCTGCGCGCACTCGTGCTCAAGGGACCGACCGCCGCCGCCGACCGGCTCCGGCCGCCCCGCGCCTCCGGCGACGTCGACCTGCTGGTCGCCCCCGACGACCTGCCCCGGATCCTGGCCCTCCTGGCCGCCGACGGCTGGACCGAGCGGCCCTGGCCGGACGGACCGACGCTCGCGGCCAAGCACTCGCGCTCCTACCGGCACGCCGCGTGGCCGGTCGACATCGACGTGCACTGGCGGTGGCCGGGATTCCTCGTGCCGCCGCGCGACGCCTTCGAGGCGCTGTGGAGCCGGCACCGGATCGTGGAGCTGGCCGGCCGTCCGGTCGCGACCGCCAGCGTCGCCGACTCGGCGCTCGTGCTGGCGCTGCACGCGCTCCGCGACGCCTGGCAGATCACCGACCCGCGCCTCACGCGGCCCTCCGACTACGACCTGCTCGTCGAGGCGGTGGCCGCCCGCGCGGAGCTGCACGCTCCGCTCCGGGCGGCGGCGGAGGAGCTCGGCGCCGTCCAGACCGCGCAGCCCTTCCTCGACGCGCTCGGCATCCGCGCGCGCGCCGGGGAGGTGCCCGCGGCCGAGCTGCGGACGTGGCGGATCAACGCGAGCTCGCCCCACGCCTCCGCGGGGTGGGTGCAGGCCGTGCGCGCGGCCGGCTGGCGGCAGCGGCCGCTGCTCCTCGCCCGCGCCGTCTTCCCCGCTCCCCACGCACTGCGTGCCGCGGACCCCGCCATCGGCCCGCGCCGGATCGACGTGGCGGCCGGCTGGTGGCGGCGGCTGCGCCGCGGCGCCCGCACGGCTCCGCTCGCGTGGGACCACCTCCGACGGACGGACAGGACCTGACATGACCCGCCGGCTGATCCGCGCCCCCTTCGGGCTCGGCGTGCGCTTCACCTTCGACGACACCGTCCCCGACCGCTTCGTGGCGGAGGTGGAGGAGTCGTGGACCGACGTGGACGACGACGCCGATCGCCCGGGCTCCGAGTACCGGGTGTCGCTGACCGAGCCGGTCGGGGAGCCCGGAGTGATCGCGCAGCCGACCGAGGACGCCCTCGCCGAGCACATCGGCGCCGCGCTCACCCTCGCGGCGGCCGACGCCTGCGAGGGCCGGCTGCTCAGCGTGCACGCCGCCGCGGTCGCCCTGCCCGACGGCCGCGTCGTCGCGTTCGCCGGCCGGCCCGGTGCCGGGAAGTCGACGCTCGTGAGCCTCGCCGCGCGCCGGTACGGGTACGTGACCGACGAGACGCTCGCCGTCCGCCGCGACGGGCGGGTGCTGCCGTTCCGGAAGCCCGTCGCCCTCCTCGACGGCGGCGACTGGAAGCGGCACCGCTCCCCCGCCGCGATGGGCCTGCAGCCGCTGCCGGACGCTCCGCTGCGCCTGGCCGCCCTGCTCCTGATCGCCCGCGACCCGTCCGGCCCGGCGGAGCCCCGGCTCGAGCCGATCGCCTTCGACGAGGCGCTCTCGGTGCTGCTGCCCGAGCTGAGCCACTTCGCACGGCTGCCCGCGGCGCTGCACCACCTCGCCGGGCTGCTCGATTCCGTCGGCGGGGCGCGGGTGCTCCGCTACCGCGAGGCGGAGACGGTGCTGCCCCTCCTCGAGCGGATCGGGGAGCCGTCACCGGTCGTCGCCGATGCACCCGAGGCCGATCCGGCGGCGCCCGGCCCGGGCCTGCTCGCGCGCGCCGCCGGCGTCGAGTGGGTCGAGCGCGACGGAGTGGTCAGCTGCCTCCTCGACGAGCGGGTCGAGACGCTGACCGGGATCGGCCCGGTGCTGTGGCGCGTTCTCGGGACGCCCGCGACGGTCGACGCGCTGACCGGGGCCGTCGTCGCCGAGCACGGCGCCCCGCCCGCGGGCGCCCCCCGGGCGCACGTCGAGGCCGTGCTCGACGCGATGGTCGAGCACGGCCTCGTGGTCCGCGGCGCCTGACGGCGCCGAGCGCGCGGCTAGCCCGTGCGGACGTTCGGCCCGACGGAGCCGCGGGCGATGAACAGGTCGAGCAGGTTCACGAGCCCCACCGCGCGGATGTAGAGCGCCGCGACGTCGTAGCGGCCGACGGGGAGCGCCTCGAGGGCGGCGGGCCCGGTCGGGTTGGTCGAGCGGTTCTGCGCGTTGACGTCGATCTGGATGACGTCCCGCAGGGCGGTGAAGACCGGGGTGATCGCGGTGGTGACAACGGCTCCGACAAGAGCCGGCAGGGCCGCGAGCAACGGGTTCAGCACGTTCAGGACCAGGGTCAAGACGTTGGCGAGCACGTCAGGGCCGTTCAGCGGGATCCCGAGGATCCTGATGTTCTCGCGCAGCCTCTGCGTGAGAACAGTGACCAGAGTCGTCGTGAAAGCGGTCAGGGCTGCTGCCGGAACGCCGAGACCGCTGTCCACGAGGAGAGTCGAGTTCGGCGGCAGGTTGTTGAGGAAGGCGGAGTAGGAGCCGAACTGCGTGCTCCCGGGCTGCCCGGGAGCAGGACCGAGAAGCGAGGCGAGATCGATCGTCAGCGTCGCCGGAGTCGTCCCGAGGCTCGCCTGGATCGGCTGACCTCCGCCGGGCAGGTTTCCCGCCAGGATGGCGGCGACGTCGACCGTGACAACAGCGACCGTGGCAACACGAATGTCTTCGATCAGAGCAAGGGCGTTCCTCACCGCGGTGACGAGAGCTGTCAGCGCAGTCGACGTGAGCACCAGGTTCAGCCTGGTGATCTGGTAGTCGCGCTGCAGGTTGTCCGACCCGGGCACGCAGGCCGACTGAAGAGCAGCGCGTCCGGTGACGGCGCCGATCTGCAGGGTGAGCCCGGCAACGTTGGTCAGGAGGTCAGACAGATCCGGCCTGCCGACGGCGGCGAGGATCGCCTGCAGGTTGACGGTGCCGAAGTCGGGGTAGCTCCCCGAGGTCGGGGTCAGCGCCAGCTGGCCGGCATTGGTGATCGCACCGGAGGCTCCGCGGACGGTGCCGGTGGTGCTCGCCTCCGCGTACTGGTTGAGGGTGCCGACGCCGGCGGGAGCCGCCAGCGTGAGGAGGGAGGAGAGCGTGCCGGTCAGCCCGGTCGCGTTCACGGCGATGCCGTTCAGTACCGTGGCGTTGACGCCGCCCGTCACGACGACCGGGTCGGGCGGATTCGGTCCCGACGCCGGCGCAGTCGCCGTCACGCCCGAGACACCGGCGACATTGTCGAGGTTCACGCCGCCGAGGAAGCCGCTGAGGAGGCGTCCGCGGGCGACCGCCTGGAAGACCGTGCCCACCGGGAAGCAGCTGATCGAGACGGCGGAGGCGGACTGCGCCAGCATCACCGCGGGCACCGACCAGACCGCTCCGGCCACGACCGTCCGCCGTGCGAAGACGCCCGCGGAATTCGCGCTCTTCTTCTCACTCTTATCGCTGATATCGCTGGATGCGAGCGGATTAGACTCCGACATTGGCGGCCCTCCGGTGCTGTCGCTCGACGTACACCCCTTGGCGCGTCGGCGGCAAACATAGCGAGAGAGGCGTCGCCATAAGAGGCGCTGGCGGATTTCTACTCGCACTGGCGGTGATCAGCGGAGAGGACGCGGAGAAGATGGCAGAGGACCCCCGGCTCCTTCTCTGGCGGCGCCGCCCGGACACGGCCTCCGTCGATCTGAACGGGCGCGTCCTGGTGCTCCCGCTGGACGTCTCCCCGATGGGCAGCCCCTACGCGCTGCGCGAGAGCGTGGCCGCGACCTGGCGGGCGCTCGACGACGAGCCGCAGGACTTCTCCGGCCTGGCCGACCGGCTCGCCCGCCTCCACTCCACCGATCCCGGCGCCATCGCCGACGACCTGGCGCGCGTGCTGAGCGGGCTGGAGGAGCTGCTCCTGGTCGAGAGCAGCCCGCGCGGCGAGGAGCCACGATGAGCGTCGCGAGCGTCGTCGTCCCCAGCTACGCGGGTGCGGCCCGCCTGCCCCGCCTCCTCGCCGCCCTCGCGGCTCAGACCCACCGCGACCTCGACGTGGTCGTGGTCCTCGACGGCGTCGTCGATGCCAGCGAGCGCGCCCTCGACGCCTCCCCCGTGCCCGTGCGCCGCGTCGTGCTCCCCGAGAACCGGGGGCGCTCCGCCGCGCTCACCGCCGGCTTCGACGCCGCGCGGGGCGACGTGCTGATCCGCTGCGACGACGACCTCGAGCCCGGCCCGGGCTGGGCCGCCGCGCACGTCGGGGCCCACCGGGACGCGGTCGTCGGCGTCGTCGGCCTCTGCCCCGACGTCGACCCGGGCACCGCCTACTCGCGCGCCTACGGCCGACCCGCCGGCGAGCGCTTCCGCCGCGGCGCCTACGCGGCGGGTTCCGACGCCTCCTGGCGCTACTGGGGCGGCAACGTCTCGGTGACGCGGGCGACGTACGACCGGGTCGGCGGCTACAGCACCGACTACCGCGAGTACGGCTGGGAGGATGTCGACTGGGGCTACCGGCTGCACCGCCTGGGAGTGCCGGTGCGGATCGAGCCCGGCGCCGAGGCCCTGCACCACGGCGCCTCCGTCTCGGCGGCGGTCCGCAGCCGGCGCGCGTTCCTCTCGGGGGCGGCCCGCCGCACCTTCGAGCGGCTGCACCCCGAGCAGGTGCGGGAGGCGGTGCCCGCGGCCGGCGCGTGGGACGCGGCCGTGCGCCTCCTGGCCCGCGGCGGGAGCGAGCGGCGGACGGCACTGGTCGCGGGAGTCGCGGACGCCGCGCTCGGAGTGGTGCCCCGCCCGGTCGGCGAGAAGCTGGTCGCGCTCGCCGTCGAGTCCGCGGCGATCGCGGGCTACGACCGCGGCAGAGGGCGTCCCGCGCACGGGTGACGGCGGCGCGGATCGACGGACCCGCGGGCCCGGCAGCGGCGCCGACGCCGCGCGAGAGCCGATCTAGGCTCCCCCGCATGCGAGTCCTTCTGGTGGGCGGAGCGGGCTACATCGGGAGCCACACCGCCGTCGCGCTCCTCGAGAGCGGCCACGAGGCGCTGGTCGTGGACGACCTCTCGCACGCGAGCGAGCGGACCCTCGACGCGGTGGAGGAGCTGACCGGCTCGGTGGTCCCCCGCCTGATCGCCGATGCGCGCGACACGGCCGCGCTGACCCGCTTCCTCGCCGCCCACGGACCGGTCGACGCCCTGGTCCTGCTCGCCGGGCTCAAGTCGGTCGGCGACTCGGTGCGGCGGCCCCTCGAGTACTGGACGGTCAACGTCGGGCTCGCCACCGCGGCGTTCTCGGTCGCGGCGGAATCGGGGATCCGCACCGTCGTGTTCTCGAGCTCGGCGGCCGTCTACAGCCCGGGCGGCGTGATGCCGGTCGGGGAGGACTCCCCCGCCGGGCTGAGCGCGGCGAGCCCCTACGGCGCGACCAAGCGCGTCATCGAGGAGATCCTCGGCGACGCCGCGCGCGCCGATCCCCTCCTGCGCGCGGTCAGCCTCCGCTACTTCAATCCCATCGGCGCGCACCCGTCGGGGCGCATCGGCGAGGATCCGGCTACGGCGCCGGGGAGCCTCCTGCCCGTGCTGACGCGGGCCGCGGGCGACCCCTCCCGGTGCGTCGACGTCCTCGGCGACGACTACCCGACCCCCGACGGCACGGGGCTGCGCGACTACATCCACGTCTGCGATCTCGCGGCCGGGCATGTCGCGGCGCTCGAGCGCGCGCGGCCCGGGCACCGGGTCTACAACCTCGGCACGGGCTCGCCGACGAGCGTCCTCGAGCTGATCGACGAGGTCGAGCGCGCGAGCGGGGAGACGGTCCGGTGGCGGGCCGTGGGGCGCCGGCCGGGCGACCTTGCGGCGAGCTGGGCCGACCCGGCACGCGCCGAGCGGGAGCTGGGCTGGCGGGCGGTGCGCACCGTCCGCGAGGGCGTCCGCGACCAGTGGCGGTGGCAGACCCTGCAGCGCATCGGCGTCTCCTGATCCTTCCGGCACGGCGTCACTGAAAGAGTGATTTCTTCTTCTCCGCGACTCTCCTCCATCGTTGTGATCTCCGAGGGAAGAGCGCCTCCGCGACGCACTCCAGACGATCCTCGCCATTCCACTCGCGGCTTATCCGGATTATCGGACTCTCCTTTCCCCGTCGTTCTGCGACGACTCGTACTCGCCTTTCGATTCCTTCTCCACGAGCCGGTTAGCTTCTACTGCACTGCTGATCGGTCACCGACGACGGATAAGCATTCGGAGCCGCTCCCGTCTCCGGATGGCCGCCCGATCCTCACCGCACGCCCGGGGGAAGGGGCCCATCATCACTGCCGTCATCGACGCGACCACCCGTTCCCGATCCGTCCCGCCGGTCGGTCCCGGCCTGATCGTGCACGAGTGGGTCGAGCGTCGCGGAGGCGCCGAGCGCGTGCTCGAGGCGATGACCGAGGCCTTCGCCGACGCCGACGTCCGCGTCCTCTGGAGCGACTGCGCCGAGGTCGTCGGCAGGCCCGTCTCGGAGTCCTGGCTGGCGCGCACGCCGCTGCGCCGCCACAAGGTCCTCGCCCTGCCGGCGATGCTGCCCACGTGGCGGCTCCCGGTCGGCGCCTCCCGCGAGTGGGTGCTGGTCAGCTCGCACCTCTTCGCCCACCACGTCCGCACCAGCGGACCGACCCGCAAGCTCGTCTACGCGCACACCCCGGCCCGCTACATCTGGGAGCCCGACCGCGACGGCCGCGGCAGCAGCCTCGCCGCCCGCACCGCGAGCCTGCTCCTCAAGCCGATCGACCGCCTCCGCGCCGCCGAGGCCTCCTCCATCGCCGTGAACAGCCTCTTCACCGGGCAGCGGGTGCGCGACGCGTGGCACCAGCCGTCGCGGGTCATCTACCCGCCCGTGAACACCGAGCTGCTCTCGACGATCACCGACTGGCGCTCCCCGCTCGACGACGACGAGCTGCGCCTCCTCGACTCGCTCGCGCGGCCGTTCATCCTGGGCGCCTCGCGTTTCGTCCCCTACAAGCGCCTCGAGAAGGTCATGGACGCCGGAGCCCGCACCGGGCTCCCGGTCGTCATCGCCGGGCACGGCCCCTGGGAGGCGCGGCTCCGCGCCTACGCCGAGGAGATCCGGGCCGACGTGACCTTCGTCATCTCGCCCTCCGACCAGCTGATCCGCGCGCTCTACGCGCAGGCGCTCGTGTACGTCTTCCCCGCCGTCGAGGACTTCGGGATCATGCCCGTCGAGGCGATGGCCTGCGGGACGCCGGTCATCGGGACCGACATCGGCGGAGTGCGCGAGAGCGTGTCCCTCGCCGGCGGGGGCGTCATCGCCGACCTCGAGGGCGATCCCGACTGGAGCGACCTGGTGCGCCGTGCGCTCGCGCTCGACGTCGACTCCTTCCGGGCTCGCACCCGGGTCTTCTCGCGCCGGCGCTTCATCGCCGAGATCCAGGACTGGGTCGCCGAGCAGACCGCCTGACGACGGCGCTCCCCGCCGCGGGAGGCCGTCCGTGCGCGCGTCACCGTGCGTGCGGACGACGCTCCCGCGGAGGGATCAGAACAGGCCGCGCGGGGGCTCGATCGAGGCGAGGACGCCGGGGGCGGCGATCACGCTGAGGCGGCCGACCTCCTCCGGGGTCAGCTCGGGCAGGCGCTGCGCGAGGTCGAGGAAGCGCTCGATCTCGGACTCCTCGAGCACGTCGGCGGCGAGCGTGCGGAACTTCGACACGTACTGCTCTCGGCTGAACGGGTGCGCGCCCAGCGGGTGCGCGTCCGCCACCGCGATCTCGTCGACGATCGTCGTGCCGTCCGTCATCAGGATCTCGACGCGGGCGCCGAACGCCTTCTCGCCCGGATCGGTGGAGTGGTAGCGGCGCGTCCACTCCGCGTCCTCCTGCGTCGTGACCCGGTGCCAGAGCGCGATGGTGTCGGCGCGGGCGGCCCGCTCGGGGGCGTAGCTGTGCACGTGGTGCCAGGCGCCGTCCTGCAGCGCCACCGTGAAGATGTACGGCACGGAGTGGTCCAGCGTCTCGCGGGACGCGGCCGGGTCGTACTTCTGCGGGTCGTTCGCGCCCGAGCCGATCACGAAGTGCGTGTGGTGCGAGGTGTGCAGGACGATCCGCTCGACGCGCTCGGGATCGGCGGCCTCGGGGTGCGTGCGGTGCAGGTGGCGGGCGAGGTCGATCAGCGCCTGCGCCTGGTACTCGGCCGAGTGCTCCTTCGTGTACGTGTCGAGGATCGCGCGCTTGGCCTCGCCGCGGTCGGGCAGCGGGACGTCGTAGCTCGCGTCGGCGCCGTCGAGCATCCAGGCGATGACGCCGTCCTCGCCCTCGTAGATCGGCGACGGGCTGGTCTCACCGCGCATCGCCCGGTCGACCGCCTCGATCGCCATCTTGCCCGCGAAGGCCGGCGCGTACGCCTTCCAGCTCGAGATCTCGCCCTTGCGCGACTGCCGCGTGGCGGTCGTCGTGTGCAGGGCCTGCGCGACGGCCTGCTCGATCGTCGCGACGTCGAGGCCGAGCAGCGTGCCGATCCCGGCGGCGGCCGAGGGGCCGAGGTGCGCGACGTGGTCGATCTTGTGCCGGTGCAGGCTGATCGCGCGCACCAGGTCGACCTGGACCTCGTATCCGGTGACGATGCCGCGGACGAGCTGCGCCCCGCCGATGCCCGCGTGCTGGGCGACGGCGATCAGCGGAGGGATGTTGTCGCCCGGGTGCGAGTACTCGGCCGCCAGGAACGTGTCGTGGTAGTCGAGCTCGCGCACGGCGACCCCGTTGGCCCAGGCCGCCCACTCGGGCGAGACCCGGCGGGCCGGGTCGACGCCGAGGACGACCGAGCCCTGGCCGCCGATGGAGGCGGGGTGCGCGAGAGCCTGCGCGCGGGCGGCGACGACCGGGCGGCGCAGGAGCGACGCGGTGGCGACGGCGGCGTTGTCGATGACCCGGTTGACCACCATCTCGGCGACCTCGTCGTCGATCTCGACCGGATCGGCGGCGACCTCGGCGATCGCGTGGGCGAGCTGCCCGTGTCGCGGGAGCTCCTCGTCGCTGCGGTGGACGCGGACGTGGTGTTGGTGCACGGGCGGCTCCTTCGTCTCTCCCCCAGGCTATCGCCCGCCTCCGGCCCCGGCCGCGCGGGCAGAATGGGCGGATGTCCTCCCCCACGCGCGTCGCGGCGCTCGACTGCGGCACCAACTCCCTCCGCCTGCTGATCGCCGACGTGGAGGGCGGCCGCCTCCGGGACGTCCAGCGCCGCACCGAGCTCGTGCGGCTGGGCCGCGGGGTCGACCGCACCGGCCGCTTCGACCCGGCCGCGCTCGAGCGGACCCTCGCCGTCACCCGCGAGTACGCGGCCGCCGCGCAGGAGGCCGGCGCCGAGCGCCTCCGCTTCGTCGCCACCTCGGCCACCCGCGACGCCGCCGACCGCGAGGACTTCCTCGCCGCCGTCGAGCGGATCCTCGGCGTCACCCCGGAGACGATCTCCGGCGAGGAGGAGGCGCGGCTCTCCTTCCGCGGCGCGGTCTCGGCCGTCGACTCCGCCCGGCCCGTGCTGGTCGTCGACCTCGGCGGCGGCTCGACCGAGCTCGTGCTCGGCGGAGCGGAGCCGGAGCAGGCGCACTCGATGGACGTCGGCAGCGTCCGCCTGACCGAGCGCCACCGCCGGGCCGCCGAACCGACGGAGGGCGAGCGCGCGGCGATGCGGGCGGACGTGGGCGCCGCGCTGGCCGCCTCCTCCGTCGACCTCTCGCAGGCCCGGAGCGTCGTCGGCGTCGCCGCGACCGTGCTCACGATCACCGCGCACGTCCTCCGCACCACCGACCGCGCCGCGCTCGAGACGTCCCTCCCCCTCTCCGACGTCCTCGCCGCCTGCGACGAGCTCGCCGCACTGTCTCCGGAGGGGACGGCGGCCCTCCCCTGGGTCCGCCCGGGGCGCGAGGACGTGCTGGCGGCCGGCGCGCTGGTCTGGGGCGAGGTCCTCCGCGCGGTCCACGAGGCGTCGCCGGGCGTCGACCGGGTCCGCTCGACCGCGCACGACATCCTCGACGGCATCGCGCTCGGCCTCGCCTGACGCCCGCGCGGGTCAGGCGGTGAGGGCGCTCCCGGAGTCGCGCGGGAGCCGGGCGGCGGCGGCGAGCGGCACGAGGGTCAGCACCGCGAGGGCGAGGAAGGCGACGCGGTACGGGACGAGGCCGGGCCCGATCGCGGTGCCGACGGCGAGCGCCACCGCGCCCACCGCGACTCCGAGTCCGGCCGCGATCTGCTGCGTGGTGGCGTTGAGGGTGTTCGCGCCCGACATCCCCTCCTGCGGGACCTCGGCGAACGTGACGGTGTTGTAGGCCGTGAAGCCCGCCGAGCGGGCCACTCCGCTCAGCACCAGCAGCGCCACCACGAGCGCCACCGGAGTCGCCGGCTCGAGGAACGCCATCGCCGCCATGCACGCCGCCCCGACCGCGCTCGCCGCGACCAGCACCCCGCGGAAGCCGAGGCGCCGCAACAGCGGAGTCGTGGCCGGCTTGATCGCCAGGTTGCCGGCGAAGAGCGCCAGCACCACGGAGCCGGCCTGCACCGGGCTCCAGCCGAACGCGTCCTGGAACAGCAGCGGGAGCAGGAACGGCACCGCGTTCACGGTCGCCCGGTAGAGCGATCCGCTCGCGTTGGCGACCCGGAAGGTGCGGAAGCGGAAGGCGTCGAGCCGCACGAGCGGATGCTCGGCGCGGCGCAGGTGCCGCACGGCGAGCGCCGTCACGACCGCGCCGACGAGCAGCGGCGCCACCGGCCGCCCGTCGAGCTCGGAGCCGGTGAGGAGCCCCGCCGCTCCGACCAGCGCGCCGAGCCCGACCGCGACGAGCACCAGCCCCGTGACGTCGAGCGGGGGCGGCGCGCTCTCGGAGGTGGCGGGGACGATCCGGCGCGCGATCGCGAACGCGACGACCCCGAGGGGCAGGTTGATCAGGAAGATCCAGTGCCAGGAGGCGACGGTCGTGAGCAGCCCGCCGAGGAACGGCGCGATCACGGGGGCGACCAGTCCCGGCCAGACCAGGATCGCGATGGCGTGGATGATCCCCTCCCGCGGAGTCGCCCGCAGCACCGCGAGCCGGCCGACCGGCACCATCAGCGCGCCGCCGACGCCCTGCAGGACCCGGGCGCCGACCAGAAGCGGCAGCGTGGGGCTGAGCGCGCAGAGCAGGGAGGCGAGGGTGAAGACGGCGATCGCGCTGGTGAAGACGCGGCGCACGCCGAAGCGCTCGCTGAGCCAGCCCGAGGCCGGGATGAGGACGGCGACGGTGAGGAGGAACGCGGTGACGGTGATCGAGACCGCGGCGGAGTCGACGCCCAGGTCGGCGGCGATCGCGGGCGCGGCGGTCGTCACGATCGTGGCGTCGAGGTTCTCCATGAAGAAGCAGCCGGCGACGAGCAGCGCGAGGGAGCGGTGGCGGGGGTCCGTGCTGTCCTCCTCGGCGTGGGGCTGTCGGCGGCGAGCGTAGCGCGGCGACGGCGTGGCCGCCGGGCGGGTACCGTCGCAGCATGAGCGCTGCAGCCGAGACCAGGACGATCCAACTCCGACGCTACGAGCTGATGGACGCGGTGATGGACGACTTCCTCGCCTGGTTCCCCGAGCGGATCGTGCCGGCGCGCGAGGCCCACGGCTTCCGGATCGAGTTCGCCTACGCCGACCGCGAGGTGAACGAGTTCGTCTGGGCGGTCAGCACGGCCGGCGACGCCGACGCGTTCGCCGAGGTCGAGCGGGCGTACCTGGCCTCGCCCGAGCGCGACGCCGCCTTCGCGGGCGAGCCGAAGCGCGTCGCGGTGCAGCACGTGCGGCTGGTCGAGCGGATCGTCTGACCCGGGCGGCGTCCTGCCGGGGCGCCGCCGACTCCGGGCGCCGTCGGGTCCGGGCCCGTCAGCTCCGGGCGCGCCGCACGGCCGCGAGGACGCCGCGGACCACGAGCGTCCCGACCGCGATCGACCCGATCGCTCCGGTCAGGCGCGCCCAGACGTGCTTCGGCCGGTCGATCCCGGCGCGGTCGGCGGGCGAGGGGAGCGAGGCGGGCGCGAGCGTGCGGCCCGCGGCTCCCGCCTCGGCCATGTGGGCGAGCCGGCGCACGGCCTCGCGGTTGCGGATCCAGAGGAACGAGTGCATCAGCGGCTTCGGGACGAGCGTGCCCGGGCCCTTCACGGGCGCCTCGTGCATCCGCACCTTCGCGCCGCGCGCGTGCGGCTCGACCTCGACGCGCACCCGGGCCTCGCCGAGCGGCCAGCCGGCGGCCTGGATGACCATCCGGCGCGGCGGGTCCCACTCGAGGACCGTGGTGCGGTCGTCGATCACGAGCGGCCAGAGGCCGAAGGAGTGGTGCAGCTGCGAGCCCACGTGCGGGAAGTCGGCGTCGACCTTCCGCATCCGCGACGCGCCGACGACCCAGCTCGGGAACAGCCAGCCGGAGGCGAGCACCGCGAAGACGGACTCGGGCGGGCAGTGGACGACGCGGGTGGTGCGGGACATCGCGGACTCCTTCGAGTGGTGGTGGGGCGCGTGGCGGCGCCGTCCCTCAGCCTGGCAGGCCGGGGGCGGCGACGGGCGCAGCGCAACGGCGGCGGCTCAGGCCGGGTGCGCCTCCGGCGACAGGTCGGGGGACTCGCGCACCCCGAACTCGTGCCGCAGCGCGCTGCGGGCGGCGTGCCAGCCGGCCATGCCGTGCACGCCCGGCCCGGGTGGGGTGGACGAGGAGCAGAGGTAGAGCCCCTTCGCGGGCGTCCGCCACGGGTCGGTCGTGAGGACCGGGCGCGAGAGCAGCTGCGCGACGCTCGCGGCTCCGGCGGCGATGTCCCCGCCCAGGTAGTTCGGGTTGTAGGCCTGCATGTCGCGGGCGGTCATCGAGGAGGCGCCGATCACGCGGTCGCGGAACCCGGGGGCGAAGCGCTCGATCTGGGCGGTGATCGCCTCCTGCTGGTCGGCGGGCGAGTACCGGGGGACGTGCGTGTACGCCCAGAGGACGTGCTTGCCCTCGGGCGCCCGGGTCGGATCGACGATCGAGGGCTGCGCCACCAGCACGTAGGGGCTGCGGCTGTGCCGGCCGCGCTTCACGTCGCGCTCGGCGGCCGCGATCTCGGCGCGGCTGCCTCCCACGTGCAGCGTGCCTGCGCTGGCGAGCTCCGGGTTCGTCCACGGCACCGGTCCGTCGAGGGCGAAGTCGACCTTGGCCACGCCGTTGCCGTAGCGGAAGCGCTGGAGGGCCGCGGCGTACGCCGGGGGCAGCCGGTCCCCCGCCATCGCGAGCAGCGCCGTCGGCGTGCCGTCGACGAGCACGGCGCGGGCCGGGGGCAGCTCCGAGAGCGAGGTCACCTCGACGCCGGTCTCGATGGTGCCGCCGTGCGCCCGGAGGTCGTCGGCGAGCGCGTCGACGATCGACTGGCTGCCTCCGATCGGCACCGGCCAGCCGCGCGCGTGGGCGTAGGCGCCGAGCGCCAGGGCGGCCGCGGCCGTCGACGGGCTCGGCATCGGGCGGATCGAGTGCGCGGCGACCCCGGAGAACATCGCCGGGGCGACGTCCTCGCGGAAGCGCAGATTCCACACCGGGGTGCCCTGCTCGAGCACCCGCAGTCCGAAGCGGATCAGCACGCTCGGGTCGGTCGGGATCCGCAGCAGCGCGTCGTTGGTGAAGCCCGCGACGCGGTCGGCCCGCTCGGAGAGAGGTCCCATCAGGGCGCGCCACGCCGCTCCATCGCGCCCCAGCGCCTCGACCGTGCGGTCGAGGTCGCGGTAGGCGATGCCCGCGCGGCCGCCGTCGAGCGGATGCGCGTACGAGACCGCGGGGACGACCAGCTCGATGCGCCGGTCGAGCCCGAAGGCGCGGAAGAAGCCGGACGCGAGGGCCATCGGGTGCACCGCCGAGCAGACGTCGTGGTGGAAGCCGGGCAGCGTCAGCTCCGCCGTGCGCGCGCCGCCGCCGATCGTCTCGTTGCGCTCGAGCACGGTGACCGAGAGCCCGGCCCGCGCGAGCGTGACCGCGGCGGCGAGGCCGTTGGGGCCCGCCCCGATGACGACGGCGTCGACCACGGTCACTTCCTCCGCAGGGCCGAGACGACGCCCGCGGCGCCGGCGGCGAGGGCCGCGGCGGCCCCCGCGTAGCTCAGGGCGCGGTGGCGGATCATCCAGATCTGGGGCGTCATGGTGTGCGCGCGGTCGCTGAAGAGGCCGCGGGCGCCGTGATCGCCGGGGACCGGCTCGTAGACGTTGTTCGGCAGCATCGGCTCCGTCTTGTCGGGGGCCTGCTGACCGTCGAAGGCGCTGCGGGCGAGGTACCAGTCCATGAAGCGCCCGGCGAAGCGGTCGCCGAGGATGGTGCCCGCGGTCGGCTCGCCGACCCAGGTGCGGCGGCGCGGCTTGTCGGCCACGTCGGCGATCGCGATCGCGCCCACCTCGGGCTCGTAGATCGGCGGCACGGGCTGCGGGTGGTGCGGCAGCTGCGACTTCACCCAGTTGAACTGGATGGTGTTGAGCGCCGGCATGTCGACCTCGGACAGGCGCACGCGGCTCTTCGCGTGCAGCAGCTCCGCGGTGACGGCCTCGGTGAAGCCTCGGGCGCCGAACTTGGAGGCGCAGTACGCGGCCTGCAGCGGGATGCCCCGGTGCGCGAGGGCGGAGCCGACCTGGATGACGTGCCCGCGGTCGCGCGGGGTCATCCGGGAGAGGGCTGCGCGGGTGCCGTTGACGAAGCCGAAGAAGTTGACGCCCACGGCGCGCTCGAAGTCGGCGGGCTCGGTCGACAGGAACTCGCCGAAGACGCCGACCATCGCGTCGTTGACCCACAGCTCGATCGGGCCGAGCTCGGCCTCGACCCGGTCGGCCGCCGACTCGACGGCCTCGCGGTCGGCCACGTCGGTCGGGATGCCCAGCCCGCGCCGGCCCTTCTGCTCGATCTCGGCCACCGTGGCCGCCAGTCCGTCCTCGCCGCGCGCCAGCACGGCGACGTCCCAGCCGCGGGAGGCGAGCTCGCGGACCGTGGCGCGTCCGAGCCCGGCCGTGCCGCCCGTGACGACGGCGACTCCGCGGCTCATGCGCGGGCCTCGCGGGAGGAGGTCTCGAGGCGGGGGTGCTGCGTCATGGTGCGGGCTCCTTCGTGAGGGCGCGGTGTGCGTCGGGAGTCCCACGCTAGGCGGGAGCGGCGGCGCGGCGCGCGGGGTTGCGCCCGATCGGTGGAGAGCTCGGTGGATCCGCGCCCGGGGAGGAGAATCGCTCCCGACAGCTCCCGGCTCTCCTCCAGAGACCGCCGCCAGACTGACGCCCGCCCGAGCACCCTCCGACCGGATCGACGCATGACCTCTCTCCTCGACCTGAGCCTCGTCTCCGGCCCCCTCGTCGTCGCCGTCTACGTGCTCGCGATCGGAGCGCTCCTCCTCCTGCTCGCCGCCCACGTCCGCGCTCCCCGCCGCGGGCGCTCCCGACGCGGCGGGATCGCCGTCGCGGTCCTCCTCCTGGGCCTGATCGGCGGCGCCGCCCTGGCCGCCCTCGTCGACGGGCCCGACGGCCCGTTCGGCGTCGACTTCACGCCGGTCACCCGGGTCGCGATCGGCCTCGGGATCGGCGGGCTGGGCGTCGCCCTGGTCGTCCTCGGGCACGCGATCGCCCGCCGCCGCGCGCGGGGGGTTCTCGCATCGCTCGCGGCCGGAGTGCTCATCGTCGCGGCGGCCGCGATGACCGTCAACATCGACTTCGGCCAGTACCCCACCGTGCGCAGCGCGCTCGGGATCAGCGCGTACTCCGACTCCTCCGTGCCGGTCGCCGCCGCGGACGGACCGCACTCGGACCTCGCGACCTGGACGGCCCCGGCCGGGATGCCCGCCGTCGGCTCGGTCTCGACGGTCGCCATCCCCGCCACCGCGTCGGGCTTCCCGGCCCGCGACGCCGTGGTCTACCTCCCGCCCGCGGCCCTCACCGCGACCCCGCCGCTGCTGCCGGTGATGATCATGCTCTCGGGGCAGCCGGGGTCGCCCTCCGATCCGCTCTCGACCGAGAAGTTCCAGCAGACCCTCGACGCCTACGCCGCCGCGCACGCCGGCCTCGCGCCGATCGTCGTGTCGCCCGACCAGCTGGGCGATCCGGACAGGAACCCGATGTGCGTCGACTCGCCGCTCGGGAAGTCGGCCACCTACCTCACCGTCGACGTCCCGAACTGGATCCGCGCCAACCTGCCGGTGCTCGGCGACGCGCAGCACTGGGCGATCGGCGGCCTCTCGCAGGGCGGGACCTGCTCGATCCAGCTCGGCGCCGGCCACCCGTCGCTCTTCGGCAACATCGTCGACGCCTCGGGCGAGCTCGCGCCGACCCTCGGCAGCGAGGCGGCGACGGTCGCGCAGGGGTTCGGCGGCGACCAGGCCGCCTACGAGGCCGCGAAGCCGGTGAACGTCCTCGCGGCGAACGCCCCCTACACCGGCACCGTCGCGATCTTCGGAGTCGGCGCCGAGGACACCTCGTTCCTCCCCGGAGCGAAGACCGTCTACGCCGCGGCCGTCGCCGCCGGCATGAGCGCCACCTACCTCGAGGTGCCGGACAGCGCCCACGACGTCACGGCGTGGTCGGCGACCTTCGACAAGGGCCTCGAGATCCTCGCCGACCGCTGGAAGCTCGTCCCTGCCTCCTGAGCGGCTCCGGGCCTCAGGCGCTCTCGACCAGCCGGACCGCCGCCTCGATCCCGCCGCTCCACGGCGCTCCGTGGCCCGGGAGCACCCAGCGCGCCCCGGTGGCCAGGAGCGCCCGGAGCGACGCGAGCGCCTGCTCCGGCTCGTCGGTGAAGGGCGCGGGCTGCGGACCCGTGCGACCGGTGAGCACGTGGCGGGTGGTCAGCCCGTCGCCGACGAAGACCGCGTCGGCCAGCGGCACGTGCACGGCGATGCTCCCCGGGGAGTGGCCCGGGAGCGCGATCACGCGGGGAGCGCCCGGCAGGTCGAGCGTCTGCCCGTCGTGCACCTCGACGACCTCGGTGAGCGGCGGGACCGTCGCGATGCCCTTCCGCAGCGCGTAGGCCGCGAAGCCGAGGAGCGGCAGGACACGCAGCCGCGGTGTCGCGGTCCTCGGCTTCGCCCCGCTTTTCGCCCGCTCGGCGTCGGCGGCGTGCACGTGGACCGGCACGCCGTGGTCGCGGCGCAGGCGCTCGGCGAAGCCCACGTGGTCGGAGTCGCCGTGGGTCAGCACGACGCCGCGCACGTCGTCGAGGGTGCGGCCCATTGCGCGCAGCTCGGCCAGGAGCTCCGGCCGGCCGCGTTCCTCCTCGTGACGGCCCCCGCTCCCGGCACGCCCGTCACCGCCCAGGAGTACCGCGACGCGGCGAGCGCCCGCCTGCTGGACCTCACCGCGCAGCTGGCGGGCGAGGAGGACGCCCTCGAGGCGGCGCGCACGCTGACCGCCTGGGCGACGGGGTTCATCGGGATGGAGATCACCGGCGCCTTCACCCTCGGCGGCGATGTGGAGAGCGCCTGGCGCTTCGGGCTGGGGCGGATCGTCTCCGCGCTCGCTCCGGCCGCGTCGCGCTGAGCGCCGCCGCTCAGGCCCGGCGGAGCGCCGCCTCGTCCTCGAGGAACCGCGGACGGCACGCGACGATCCCGCTGACCAGCAGCACCGCCACTCCGGCGAACAGCAGCGCGTACGCGCCGCCCCAGTCCCCCTGCGCCTCGTAGAGCACGCCGATCAGCAGCGGACCGAGGCAGGCGAGCCCGTAGCCGAGCCCCTGCGTGGCGCCGGAGAGGGTCGAGGAGCCGGTGGTCGTCCGCGTCCGCGCGTTCACGAGCGTCAGCGTCATCGGGAACGTGCTGACGCCGAGCCCGAGGCAGACCACCCACGCCACGGCACCCTCCAGCGGAGCGACGACGAGGCCCGCGTAGCCGACGGCGAGCAGCACGCAGCACACCACCACGACCACGACCGGGTTGCGCATCCCCAGAGTCAGCGGCGGCACCACGAAGGCGGCGGCGAGGCCGAACACCGAGAACAGCGCCAGCAGCGCCCCGCCCTGCGCCGGATCCGCGCCCGCGTCGACGAGGATCGTCGGCAGCCAGGTGATGATCCCGTAGGTGTGCAGACCGGTCATCCCGAGCATCAGCACCATCGCCCAGAGCAGCGGCGTGCGCCACGCCCCGTCCACACGGCCGCCGGCGGCGGCCGGAGCCGCCCCGCCTCCTCCGCGGGCCGCGAGCGCCGCCCAGAGCAGGCAGGCCGCGGCCGTCATCACGGCCCAGATCCCGATCGCCCAGCGCCACCCCGCCGTCGAGGCCAGCGGCACCGCGACCAGCGGAGCGACGAACTGGCCCACCTGCAGCAGCGCCAGGTAGAGCGAGCTGACCGTCTTGATCCGCTCGGCGAAGTACCGCTTCACGATCGGCACGATGAGCACGTTCGTGGTGCCCACGCCCGCGAAGGCGACGACGGTCGAGAGCACCAGAGCGACCGGGCTCGGGCTCAGCGCGCGGAGGGCGATGCCCAGCGTGGTCACCAGCGTCGCGATCGCGAGCGTGCGCTCCAGGCCGATCCGGCGCGAGACGGCCGCGGCGACGAAGCCGAAGACGGCGAAGGAGGCGGTGACGATCGTCCCCAGCGCCCCGTAGAGCGAGGGCCCGAAGCCGAGATCGGTGCCGATCGTGTCGAGCAGCGGGCTGAAGCCGGTGACGGCGGTGCGGAGGTTCAGCGCGGTGATCGCGATGGCGGCGAGGGCCAGGAGGGCGGTGGCGCGGAGCGTCGGTGCTGCGGTCATGGAGTCCCCGAGAGATAGGATGATGGGATGAATCCTGGCGAGTCTAGCCCCGCGGCGCCGTTCCAGCGCGAGAGCGTGATCGACCACGTCACGGCGCTGTTCCACGAGGAGATCCGCTCGGGCCGCTGGGCCGTCGGCGAGCGGATCCCGGTGGAGGCCGAGCTCGCCCGCTGGACCGGCGCCGGACGCAACTCCGTCCGCGAGGCCGTCCAGGCCCTCGTGCAGGCGGGCCTCGTGCGGCGGGAGCAGGGGCGCGGCACGTTCGTCACCGCGCGCTCGCAGCTCGCCGAGTCGCTGCGCCGCCGCATCCCGAGCGCCGCCCGCCGGGAGGGCCTCGAGCTGCGGTTCGCGATCGACGGGGCGACGGCCGCGCTGGCGGCCGAGCGCCGCACCGGGGAGGACGTCGCCGCCCTCCGCTCCCTGCTGGCCCGCCGGGCCCGCTCGTGGGAGGCGCCGGAGCTCGCCGAGCGGATCGCCGCCGACACCGCGCTGCACCGGGCCGTCGTCGTCGCGACTCACAACGACCTGTTCGTCGAGCTCTACGACGGCCTCACCGGCATGTTCGAGTCGGTGCTGGAGGAGGACGTCGTCGGCGAGGAGGACGTGCACGCCCGCCAGCACGCCGAGCTGGTCGAGGCGATCGCCGCGGGCGACGCCGAGGGGGCGCGCCGCCGGATCGAGGAGCTGCTCGCGCCGCTGCTGGCCGAGGCGCAGCACGGCGACGGCTGAGGGGGATCCTCTGCGGCGGGCGGCGGGCGGCACGCGCTCACGGCCGGCGTCGTGCCGCCCGGCGAGCGGGATCCGATGAGAGGGATCAGCCCCGCGGACGACGGGTCGACCAGAGCGCCCACGCCACCAGCAGCGGCTGGAACGCGAGGCGCACGGCGCGCTTGCGGTCGGTGTCGAGGCCGAAGGCGCTCGTCCGCGTCACCCACTGCGAGACGTTGCCCGGGAAGATCGCGGTGAAGAAGGCGGCGGCCGCGGCTCCGACCAGCGGCGCCCGGCGGCGCGCGAGCACCAGGGAGGCGCCCAGGCCGATCTCCACCACGCCCGAGGCGAGCACGACCGCGTCCTTGTCCAGCGGCACCCACTCGGGCACCTGCGCCTGGAACTCCTCCCGCTTGCGGGTGAGGTGGCTCACCCCCGCGAAGAGGAGGGCGGAGCCGAGGAGCACCTTGGCGCCGGTGCGGAGGAGGGACGGGGAGGAGGATGTCATGCCCTCCATCGTTCCCGATGCGGGCCGCCGTCGCCGCCGTGGCGCGGCCACTGCGCACGAACGTGCCGGTGTCGGAGGCGGCGCCTAGTCTGATCGCGTGACTGACCGCATCCTCGTCCTCACCACCGGTGGCACCGTCGACAAGGAGTACTCGCTCGCGGGCGAGCTCGAGATCGGCGCCCCGATGGTGCCGCGCCTGCTCGCCCCGGTGCTCACCACGCTCGAGTTCCGCGTCGAGGAGGTCCTCGCCAAGGACAGCCTCGAGCTCGACGACGCCGATCGGGCCCTCATCCGCGAGCGGGTGCTCGCCGCCGAGGAGGACCGGATCGTCCTCACCCACGGCACCGACACGATGACCGCGACGGCCGAGGCCCTCGGCGTCGTCCGCGATCGGGTGGTCGTCCTCACCGGCGCGATGCAGCCCGCACGGATGCTCGACAGCGACGCCGCGTTCAACCTCGGCACCGCGGTGGCCGCCGTACAGCTGCTGCCGCCGGGCGTCTACCTCGCGATGAGCGGACGGGTGCTGCCCGCCGGCTCCGTGGTGAAGGACCGGTCGATCGGGGTGTTCCTCCCGGCCTGAGCCGGACCAGGATCGAGGGGCGCCCGCGGACGGGCTCCCGGCCGGACCACCCTCAGGCCTCGGCGAGCCCCGCGGTGCAGGCCGCGCAGAGCCCGAAGACGTCCACGACGTGGTGCGCGTCCGTGAAGCCGTTCTGCGACGCGACCGAGCGCGCCCACTCCTCGACCTCGTCGGCCGCGATCTCGACCGTCAGCCCGCAGCGGCGGCAGATCAGGTGGTGGTGGTGCGTGCCCGGCGTGCAGGCGCGGTAGAGGCTCTCGCCCTCGGGCGACTGCAGCGAGTCGGCCTCGCCCTCCACGGCCAGGTCCGAGAGCGCGCGGTAGACCGTCGCGAGCCCGATCGGCGAGCCGGAGGCGTGCAGCGCACTGTGCAGGCCCTGGGCGCTGACGAAGTCCTCGCGACGCCCGAGAGCCTCGCGCACCGCCTCGCGCTGCCACGTGTTGCGCTTGACCACTGGACCACCTCCACTCCGCACGACCCGGGCCACGCTACCGCCCCCCGCCGACGGCGAGCCGGGAGCGCCGGACGCCCTTCCGGCCGATGATCCGGCAGACCGCGTAGATCGCGAACGAGATCGTCGTCACGTAGGGGCTGATCGGGATCGATCCGCCCAGCGCGAGCAGGATGCCGCCCACCAGCGCGCCGACGGCGAAGAGCACGCTCAGCAGCGGCACGACCACCGGCGAGGCGGAGAGGCGCAGCGCCGCGGCCGCCGGCGTCACCAGGATCGCGAGCACGAGCAGCGAGCCGACGATCTGCACCGAGACGGCGACCGCGAGGCCGAGCAGGAGCATGAACGCGATCGAGAGCGCCCGGGTGGGGATGCCGCGCGCGGCCGCCACGTCGGCGTCGACGCTCGCGAAGGTGAGGGGGCGCCAGATCAGCGCGAGACCGACGAGGACGACCACCGAGATGCCGATCAGCCACCCGAGCTGCGGGTCGTCGACCGCGACGATCTGACCCGTGAGCAGGCCGAACTTGTTCGCGCTGCGGCCCGGGTAGAGGGCCAGGCAGAGGATGCCGATGCCGAGTCCGAACGGCATCAGCACCGCGATGATCGAGTTGCGGTCGCGGGCGCGCGAGCCGAGCACGCCGATCAGGACCGCCGCGATCAGCGAGCCGACGATCGATCCCTCGACGACGCCGACGCCCAGCAGCAGCCCCGCGGAGGCCCCCGCGAACGAGAGCTCGCTGATGCCGTGGACCGCGAAGGCCATGTCGCGCGACATCACGAAGACGCCGATGAGCCCGCCGACCACTCCGAGGACCGCGCCGGCGATCACCGAGTTCATCAGGAGCGACAGCAGCGCTCCGTAGTCCGAGAAGTCGAAGATCTGCGACCAGACGTCCGTCACGACTGCCCCTCCTCGTGCTCGTGCACGTGCGAGTGGTCGGGGGCGCCGACCACGATGACCCGGCCCCGGGCGCGGATCACGTCGACGGGTGCGTCGTAGAGCTCGCTGAGCACCTCCGAGCGCAGGACCTCGTCGGGGGTGCCGATCCGGAACCGGCCGCCGGCGAGGTAGAGCACGCGGTCCACCATGCCGAGCACCGGATTCACGTCGTGCGTGACGAAGAGGACGCCGAGGTTCCGCTCGCGGCGGTGCCGGTCGATCAGCTCGCTGACCGCCCGCTGGTGGGCGAGGTCGAGCGCGATCAGCGGCTCGTCGCAGAGCAGGAGCGCCGGGTCGCCCGCGAGCGCCTGGCCGACGCGGACGCGCTGCTGCTCGCCGCCGGACAGGCTGCCGATGGGGGCGTCGGCGAAGGCGGTGGCGCCGACGGCCTCGAGCAGCGCGTCGACGGCCGCGCGCCGGGAGCGGGAGGGCAGGGGCAGGCCGAACCGGTGGCCGTCGATCCCGAGCCCGAGCAGATCGCGCGCGCGCAGCGGAGTGCCCTCGTCGGCGAGCCTCTGCTGCGGGATGTAGCCGATGCGCCGGTTGCCGCGGTGCACGGGCTCGCCGAGCACCTGCAGCTCCCCCGCGCTCAGCTGCTGCTGACCGAGCACCGCGCGCAGGAGGCTCGTCTTGCCGGAGCCGTTCGCCCCGAGCACCGCGACGAACTCGCCGGCGCGCACGTCGAGGTCGACGCCGCTCCACAGCTCGCGGTCGCCGAAGCGGAGCCCGGCGCCGCGCAGCCGCAGCACGGACGCCGAAGGGCCCGCCTCCGGGGAGACGGGCCTGGTCGGGGAGTCGTGGCTCACTGGGAGAGGGCTCCCTCGATCGCGTCGAGGTTGGCGGTCATCCAGCCGGTGTAGTCGTCGCCCTCGGGCAGCGTCTCGGTGACGGGGACGGCCGGGATCCCGGCGGCCTTCGCGGCGTCGAGCACCGCGTCCGTCTGCGCGCCCTCGGTCTGCTCGTTGTAGATCAGCGCGTCGACGGCCTCGCCGGAGAACAGCGCCAGCGTCTCCTGGAGCGTGGTCGCGGGGACGTCGGTGCCCTCCTCGACCGCCTCGCTGAAGGCCTCGGGAGTCGCGTCGGTCAGGCCGAGCGCATCGGTCATGTACAGCGGGACGGGCTCGGTGATCGCGATGGAGCGGCCGGAGAGCGTGCCCTTCAGCTCGCCCTCGCGGGCGATCAGGGCGTCGAGCCCCTCGTCGAGTGTGGCGAGATTGGCGGAGTAGGCGGAGGCGTTGTCGGGGTCGAGCGCGGCGAGCTCGTCGCCGATCCGCCCCGCGACCTCCTTCATCACCGAGAGGTCGTACCAGACGTGCTCGTTGAACTCCGCGTGCTCGTGCCCGCCCTCCGACTCCTCCTCCTCCGCGTGGTCGTGGACGTCCTCCAGGCCGGCGATCACGGTGGCCGTGATGACGGGGGCCTCGGTGCCGGCCGCGCTGATCATGGTGTCGAGGAAGTGGTCGTAGCCGCCGCCGTTCTCGATCACGAGGGTCGCGCCGGACACGGCGAGCTGGTCGCGGGCGGTGGCCTCGTACTCGTGCGGGTCCTTGTCCGGGCTGTCGATGATGCTGGTCACCTCGACCAGGTCGCCGCCGATGCTCGAGACGAGGTCGCCGTAGACGTTCGTCGACGCGACGACCTTCACGCGCCCGCCCGCGGCGGCGGCGGAGGAGCTGTCGGAGGCGCTGCCCGCTCCGGAGCAGCCGCTCAGGGCGAGCGCGGTGCCGCCGAGGAGGGCGGTGAGGGCGAGGAGGCGGGTCTTCACGGTGAGCCGATCTGGGTCAGGGGCCGGGCGGGTGCCCCCACGCTAACGGCTATTGATAACGATTGTCAAAATCGTGCGGAGGCGCCCGCCGGTCATCCGCCGACACACGCGGACACGGGGCGACACGCGCCTCGCTCCGGGCACCTCGCCCCTGGCACAGTCGCTGCACACCGCCCCCGACGAGACGAGGACACCGTGACCACCACCGCACCGACGACCATCGGCACCGACGCCGCGACGACGATCGGCGCCGCCGCCGAGCACTGGTCGGCCGCCCCCCGGCCCGACTCCCCCGACGCCTGGCTCGTCCGCGCCGAGGAGGTCGCCGCCGTGCTCGCGACCGACGCCCTCGAGCGCGACCGCGCCGGCGCCGCCCCCTTCGCCGAGGTCGCCCTGCTCAAGGCGGCCGGCCTCGTCACGCTGCTCGGGCCCGCCGAGCACGGCGGCGGCGCCCAGGAGTGGACCACCGCCCTCCGCGTCGTCCGCACCGTCGCGCGCGGCGACGGCTCGATCGGCCAGCTGCTCGGCTACCACTACCTTTGGGCCTGGGCGGCCCGCCTCGTGGGGACCCCTGAGCAGATCATCGCGGTCGAGCAGCTCGCGACCGAGGGGGACCTCCTCTACGGAGGCGCGGTGAACCCGCGCGACTCCGACCTCACCGTGCGGGAGGAGGGCGACGAGCTGGTCTTCACCGGCCGCAAGTCGTTCTCGACCGGCGGCGTGGTCAGCGACCTGACCGTGCTCGAGGGGGTGCTCGAGGGGACGGACACCCACCTCTTCGCGATCGTGCCCACCGATCAGGAGGGGATCGTCTTCGGCCGCGACTGGGACAGCCTCGGCCAGCGGCTCACCGAGTCCGGCTCCGTCGAGATCCGCGGCGTCCGCGTGCCGTGGGCGGCCGCGGCCGGCTTCGTCGACAAGGTCTACCGTCCGCTCGTCTACAACACCCTCAACGTGCCCGTCATCCAGCAGGTCTTCGCCGAGTTCTACCTCGGCATCGCGCAGGGAGCTCTCGAGCGCGCGGCGCAGTACACCCGCGAGCGCACCCGGGCCTGGCCGTACGGCGGCGACGACAAGGAGCGCGCCGGCGACGAGTGGTACGTGCTCGAGGGATACGGCGACCTGCAGTCCCGGCTCTGGGCCGACGAGGCGCTGATCGACGCGACGGGGGCCGCGCTCTCGGCCGCGCTGCACGCTCCGCGCGAGGAGCTGACGCCTCGGCGCCGCGGCGAGATCGCCGTGCGGATCGCCGCCGCCAAGGCGCGGATCGTGGAGGACGGCCTCGCGACGGCGACCCGCGTCTTCGAGCTGACCGGCGCCCGCGCCTCCGCCAGCTCGGTCGGACTCGACCTCTACTGGCGGAACCTCCGCACCCACTCCCTGCACGATCCGCTGCCCTACAAGCGCCGCGAGGTCGGCGTCTTCGCCCTGCTCGACACCGTCCCCGAGCCCAGCTGGTACACCTGATCGGCCGCGGGGCGCGTCCTGCTCCGGCGGCGCGCCCCGCCCGCACGCCGCCCCGGCGTCGATCCGCGACAGGCCGGAGCGGAGCCCCGGGGTAGCGTGAGGGCCGAGCGGAGGGAGGACCGTGGCCGTCACGCTGCACGACGTCGCCCGCGCCGCCGACGTCTCGATCAAGACCGTCTCGAACGTGATCAACGACTATCCGCATGTGCGCCCGGCCACCCGCTCCCGGGTGCAGGCGGCCATCGCGCAGCTGGGCTACCGGCCCAACCTCTCCGCGCGGAGCCTGCGCCGCGGCCGCACCGGCGTGATCGGCCTCGCCCTGCCGGAGCTGAGCCTCCCCTACTTCGCCGAGCTCGCCGACAGCGTGATGCGCGCCGCCGACGAGCGCGGCCTGACGGTGCTGATCGAGCAGACCGGCGGCGACCCCGAGCGCGAGCGGAGCGTGCTGGCGAGCGAGCGCCGGCAGCTCACCGACGGCCTGCTCTTCAGCCCGCTGGGCCTCGCCGACGAGGACGCGCTCGCGGTCGGCTTCCCCCTGGTGCTGCTCGGCGAGCGGATCTTCACCGGGCTGGTCGACCACGTCACCATGCAGAACACCGCGGCGGCGCACGCGGCCACCGCGCACCTGCTCGCCTCCGGAAGGCGCCGGATCGTGGCGCTCGGGACGCACCCCGACGCCGCGGTCAGCTCGGCGTCGCTCCGCCTCGAGGGCTACCGCGCCGCGCTCGCCGAGGCCGGCATCGCCTACGACGAGCGGATGATCGGCGTCTCGGGCCCGTGGCGGCGCTCCGGCGGCGCCGAGGCGATGCGCCGCGTGCTCGCCTCCGGGCTCGACTTCGACGCCGTGTTCGCACTCAACGACACCCTCGCGCTCGGCGCGGTCCGTGCGCTCCAGGAGGCGGGGGTCCGCGTGCCCGAGGAGGTGGCGGTGATCGGCTTCGACGACATCGACGAGGCGGGCTACTCCTCCCCCAGCCTCTCCAGCGTGGACTCGGGGCGCGACGAGATCGCGCGCACTGCGGTCGAGGTGCTGCAGGCCCGGATCGAGGGCACCCGCACCGGCCCCGGGACGCTCCACGAGGCGGCGTTCACCGTGGTCGCCCGGGAGTCGACCGCGGGCCGGCCGATCGCGGAGGACCCGCCGGTCGGCCGGGCGTCGGCCGGGGCCTAGGCGCAGGTCCCGCTGCCGCAGATCTCACGGCGGATCCACGCTCCCGCGTCCGCGACGGCCAGCTCGCCGCGGCGGAGGAGCCGACTCCACTCCACGGCCCGCGTCGTCAGCCGGTCGTCGGCCGAGCCGCGGACGTCGCCGCCGACGGTCCGGAGGAACAGGTGCGCGAGCGGGCCGCCGAGGTACAGCGTGGCGCCCGCGACGCCGGCGAAGTGGCGGGCCTGGCCGCGGGTGCCGTCGTCGTAGGCGCGGCGGAAGCCCTTCCCCCGGACCCGGTTGCGGCCGCCGTGCGCCAGGTCGAGGGCGCCGAGCGGGGCGCTGCGGATGCCGGCGACGTCCTTCGCGACGGCCGCGAGGAACGCGCGCGGGCGGGGATGCGATGCCGCGAGGGCGTCGGCGCGGTCGGCGAGCTCGGAGCAGGCGTCGGTGGCGGCATCGGAGGAGGGCACCCGCCCAGTCGAGCACAGGTGCGCTGAGCGGCGGCGGGGAGACGCGACGCCCGAAGAGGTCTGCCGCCGTCGGCAGCGGCGAGCAGCGAGGCAGGAGGGGGCCGGTGCCGCTCTTGACAGCGGCCGAGCCGGGGCGGACCATCGTGTACAACGTTAGAAAGACCGCTCGCCGCCGAGCCCGCTGCGGGAGCCCGAAGCCCGAAAGGCCCTCATGACCGACGCCCCCACCGCCACCGCGCGCATCAGCCTCGACCCAGCCGCGGTCGTCGCCCCCGTCACTCCGCGCCTCTTCGGCTCGTTCGTCGAGCACCTCGGCCGCTGCGTGTACGACGGCATCTACGAGCCCGGCCACCCCGCCTCGAACGAGGACGGGTTCCGCCTCGACGTGGTCGAGCTGGTCAAGGAGCTGGGCACCACGACGATCCGCTACCCCGGCGGCAACTTCGTCTCGGGCTACCGCTGGGAGGACGGCGTCGGCCCGCGCTCCGAGCGCCCCCGCCGCCGCGACCTGGCCTGGCACTCGCTCGAGACCAACGAGGTCGGGCTGGACGACTTCGCGAAGTGGGCGGAGCTGACCGGCAGCGAGATCATGTACGCCGTCAACCTCGGCACCCGCGGCGTCCTCGAGGCGCTCGACGTCCTCGAGTACGCCAACGGACCGGCCGGCACCGCTCTCGCCGACCAGCGCATCGCCAACGGCGGGACCGAGCCCTACGACATCCGCATGTGGTGCCTCGGGAACGAGATGGACGGCCCCTGGCAGGTCGGCCACATGAGCGCCGACGACTACGGCAAGCTCGCCTCCCGCACCGCCAAGGCCCTCAAGATCGCCGACCCCTCGCTCGAGCTGGTCGTCTGCGGCTCGTCGAGCTCGTCGATGCCGACCTTCGGCGAGTGGGAGCGCGTGGTCCTCGAGCACGCGTACGACGACGTCGAGTACGTCTCGTGCCACGCCTACTACCAGGAGTACGACGGCGACCTCGGCTCCTTCCTCGCCTCCTCCCTCGACATGGAGTACTTCATCGCCACCGTCGCGGCGACCGTGGACCACGTGAAGTTCAAGCTCAAGAAGACGAAGGACATCAAGCTCTCCTTCGACGAGTGGAACGTCTGGTACCTCGAGGAGTGGCAGGCCAAGGAGAAGGCCGACGCCGAGGGCGACCAGAGCGCCCGCGAGTGGGCCTACGCCCCGCGCCTGCTCGAGGACGTCTACTCCGTGGCCGACGCCGTCGTCCTCGGCAACCTGATGATCACGCTGCTGAAGAACTCCGACCGGGTCACCTCCGCCTCCCTCGCGCAGCTCGTCAACGTGATCGCGCCGATCATGACCGAGCCGGGCGGAGCCGCGTGGCGCCAGACCACGTTCTTCCCGTTCTCGACCACCGCGCGCCTGGCCTCCGGCTCGGTGCTGCGCCCCCGGATCGACGCGGGGACCTACTCGACCGCCCGCCACGGCGACGCTCCGCTCATCGACTCCGTCGCCACCGTCGACGAGGGCCGCGCGGCCGTCTTCCTGGTGAACCGCTCGCAGACGGAGCCGATCGAGGTCACCGTCGACGTCAGCGGCCTCGGAGTCTCGAGCATCGCGGAGGCGGTGGCCCTGTTCGACGAGGACCCCTACGCGAAGAACACCCGCGACGACCAGGACCGCGTGCGCCTGCGCGAGGCCCCGGCGACGCTCGAGGACGGCGTGCTGACGCTGACCCTCCCGCCCGTCTCGTGGACGGCGGTCGCCCTCACGGCGTAGCGGCGCCCCACCCGCGGGACCGCGTCCGGCCTCCCGGAGCCGCGCGGACCCGCGGGCCCCGTCGGGAACCGTCCCGGCTCAGGCCCCGGGCCACAGCGGGGAGGAGGCGCTCGAGCTGGTCCGCGAGGTCGTCCGCCACCCCCACGAGTACGTGGCGGGGATCGGGCTCGACAACCTCGAGACGGCGGGTCCGCCCGAGCGCTTCGCCGACGCCTACCGCCTCTCCGGGGAGGCCGGCCTGAGCCGGACCGCCCACTCCTCCGAGCACGCCCCGACCGCGACCAACACGACGACCTGCCTCGATCTGCTGGGCTGCGACCGGATCGACCACGGCTACTTCGTCCTCGAGGACCCCGCCGTCGTCGAGCGCGTCCGCGAGCAGGGCGTCGTGTTCACCGTCGCCTCGACGACCTCGCGCCGCTCCTGGCGGCCCTGGCGGCGCGCGTCCATCCGGGCGATGCTCGACGCGGGACTGCGGGTCGTGCCCTGCTCCGACGATCCCGGGGTGTTCCCGACCACCCTCGCCGACGAGTACCGCCTCGCCGCCGGCCCGATCGGTGCGAGCGCCGCGCAGCTGCGCGCGATGGCGCTCACCGGAGCGGAGGCCTCCTGGCTGCCCGCCGATGAGAAGGAGAGTCTGCGCGCGTCGTTCGCCGCGGAGCTGGACGCGCTGGACGCGGAGTTCGGGCTCGTCTGAGGCCCGGGACGCGACGGGCTCCCCGCCCTGACAGAGTGGACGGATGAGCCCCCTCCCCGATCCCCTGGCCTTCGACCTCGAGGCGCTGCGCCGGGAGGTGCTGCCGGACGACGGGGGCGAGGTCGACGACAGCATCCCCGCGCTCAAGGACGCCGACCCGGGTCTCTGCGCGATCGCGCTCGTCCTGCCCGACGGGTCCGTCCGCGCGAGCGCCGACGCGGAGGCGCGGTTCAGCATCCAGTCGGCCGTGAAGCCGTTCCTGTTCGCGCTCGCGCTCCTCGACACCGGCGGCGACGCGCTCGACCGCGTCGGCATCGAGCCCACCGGCGAGGCCTTCGACGCCCTCAAGCTCGAGAGCGGCACCGGGCGTCCGCCGAACCCGATGGTCAACGCGGGAGCGCTGCTGACCGCCGCCCTGGTCGACGGGGGCGACGCCGACGGCCGGAGCGAGCGGATCCTCCGCGGCCTCTCCGCCTTCGCCGGCCGCCCGCTCTCCGTCGACGAGAGCGTCGCCGCCGACGAGCACCTCCTCGGCGACCGGAACCACGCCCTCGCGCACCTGATGCGCGCGGAGGGCACCCTGCACCGCAGCGCCGACGACGCCGTCTCCGCGTACGCCCGGGCGTGCGCTGTGCTGGTCGACGTCCGCGACCTGGCCGCGATGGGCGCGACGCTCGCGTTCGGCGGCGTGCACCCGGGGACCGGCGAGCGGGTCGTGCCGGCGTCGGTCGCGCGCGACGTGGTCGCGGTCATGGCGACGTGCGGCGTCTACGACGGCTCGGGCCGCTGGATGCGCGCGGTCGGCGTCCCCGCCAAGTCGAGCGTCTCGGGCGCCCTCGTCCTCTCCGCTCCCGGCCGCCTCGGCGCCGCCGTCGTCAGCCCGCCGCTGGACCCCCAGGGCACCAGCGTCCGCGGCGCCCGCGTCGCCGCCCGCC
>NZ_PSUU01000032.1:0-49211 GCF_002932015.1 Rathayibacter sp. AY1H3 | reverse complement strand
TCCTCGTGGCGGACTGGGCGAGCGTGCGGGGATCGTCGTCCTTCGGCGCGTCGCCGACAGGGGCCCCCTCGCTGAGCTCTCGGAAGACCTGCTGGCGCTTCTCCGGCGGCGGAGGCATGGGCTTCGGCGGCGTCCTCGCCTCCTCGATGCTCGGCACGATCGCCGGGTTCGCGATCGGCTCGGCCATCGCGGGCGCGTTCCTCCCCGACGCGGGAGGCGACTACGCCGGCGGTGACGGCGGGGGAGACGCCTCGGCCGACGGCGGAGCGGATGCGGGAGGTGCGGACGCCTCCGGTGCGGACGCCGGAGACGGCGGCGGCTGGGGCGACTCCGGCAGCGGCGACTTCGGTGGCGGAGGCGACTTCGGCGGGGGCGGCGACTTCGGAGGCGGCGACTTCGGCTTCTAGCCTCGTTGCAGAGGGCCCCCGATCACGGACAGTGGTCGGGGGCCCTCGCTCGTTCCGGGCTAGTCCTCGTCGGTCAGCATCGCCTTCACCTGGCGGCGGAGGACCTTGCCGATCATGCTCCGCGGCAGCTCGTCGACGACGGTGATCCGCTTGGGCACCTTGTAGGGGGTCAGCGCCTCCCGGACGGCCTTGCGGGCGGCTGCGACGTCGAGCTGCGCGCCCGGCTCCAGGACGACCGCCGCCGCCACGGACTCGCCGCTGCGCGGATCGGGCAGGCCGACCACCGCCACCTCCTTGATCTCGGGCAGGCGGAGCAGCACCTCCTCCACCTCGGACGGCGAGACGTTGAAGCCGCCCGTGATCACGAGCTCCTTGATCCGGTCGACGATGCGCACGAAGCCGTCCTCGTCGATCGTCGCGATGTCGCCGGTGCGGAACCAGCCGTCGCCGGTGAAGGTCGCCGCCGTCTCGTCGGGCTTGCGGTGGTAGCCCCGGAACACCTGCGGACCGCGCACGACCAGCTCGCCCTGCTCGCCGGTCGCCACCTCCGTGTCGGGATCCTCGGGGTCGACGATCCGCACGTCGGTGCCGGGCAGCGGAAGCCCGACCGTCCCGGCGCGTCGCGTCGGACCGACCGGGTTGGCCATCAGGACCGGAGAGGTCTCCGAGAGGCCGTAGCCCTCGACGAGCGTGCCTCCGGTCAGCGCCTCGAACGACTCGACCAGCGCCGGGTCGAGCGGCATCGCGCCGGAGATGGCGATCTCGATGCCGCGGAGGGAGACGCCCCGCTGCTGCGCGCTGCGCGCCAGGCGCTCCGCGATCGGCGGAACGGCCGGGAGGAAGGTGGCGGGGTGCTTCTTGACGACCTTCAGCACCAGCTCCGGGTCGAACTTCGGGAACAGCACCAGGCGCGCGCCCATGCTCATCGCGAAGGTGAGGCAGAGCGTCAGCCCGTAGGCGTGGAACATGGGGAGCACCGCGTAGACCACGCAGTCGCCGCGGCGGACCGTCGGCACCCAGGCGCGCGACTGGGCGGCGTTCGCCGTCAGGTTCGCGTGGGTCAGCTCGGCGCCCTTGGGCGTGCCGGTCGTGCCGCTCGTGTACTGGATGACCGCGAGGTCCTCCGCGACCGGGCGCGGGTGCGCCGGGTCGATCCGCCGGCGCAGCAGCGTCTCCCAGTCGATCGCGCCGCGGACCGGCCCGGTCAGCGCGGCGCGCGACTCCCGGGCCTTCTTCAGCGGCAGGCGGAGGGCTGCGCGCATCGAGGCGGGCATCGCGCGGGTGAGGTCGACGGCGACGACGGTCTCGACGCCGAGATCGGCCGGGAGGTCCTGCACCGTCGGCACGACGCGGTTCCAGGCGATCGCGACACGAGCGCCGTGGTCCTCGAACTGGTGGCGCAGCTCGCGCGGGGTGTAGAGCGGGTTGTGCTCGACCACCACGGCGCCGAGCCGGAGGACGGCGTAGAAGGCGACGACGTGCTGCGGGCAGTTCGGGAGGACGAGGGCGACAGGATCGCCCGCGCGGACGCCCAGGCGGCGGAGGCCCTCTGCGGCCCGCTCCACCTCGTCTGCGAGCTGGGAGTAGCTGGTCGAACGGCCGAAGAACTCGAGCGCGACCTGGTGGGGATACCGCTCGGCCGACTCGGTGACGATGTCGACGAGCGAGCCGGTCGGGAGCTCGAGCTCCGTCGGCACGCCGGGCGCGTAGCTGCGGATCCAGGGGCGGGGCGGGTGGGTGCTCACCCGCCCCACTCTAGGAGGAGGTGCCGGGGCTCAGGCTCCCTGAGCCACCGCGTCCTCGATCGGGGTGGGACCGGAGACGATCTCCCACGTCTTCGCGATGGAGGTCGGCTGCGCCAGGGCGGCGATCACCGTGGCGGCGACGTCCGCTCGGGGGATGCTCCCCTTCTCGACGGAGGTGCCGAGCGTGATCGTGCCGGTGCCCTCGTCGTCCGTCAGCCCGCCCGGGCGGAGGATCGTGTAGTCGAGGCCGGAGTCGCGCAGTGCCGCGTCGGCGTCGCGCTTGGCCTCGACGTAGGCCTTCCAGCCCTCCTCCGTGTCCTCGGGGAGCGGCTCGTCCACACCGATCGCGCTGACCTGCACGAAGTGCTGGACCCCGACGATCGCGGCGGCCTTCTGGCTGAGGACGGACGCCCCCAGGTCGACGGTGCGCTTGCGCTCCGGGCCCGAGTCGGGTCCGGCTCCGGCGGTGAAGACCATGCCGTCGACGTGGCCCAGCGCCTCGGCGAAGGCCTCGGGCGTCGTGTCCTCGAGGTCGTGCACGAGCGGCTCGCCGCCCAGCCGGACGATGTCCTCGGCGTGATCGGGGTTGCGGATCACTCCGACCGACTCGTGGCCGGCGTCGTAGAGCAGGTGCAGGATCTGCTGCCCCACCTTGCCGTGGGCTCCGATGACGGCGATGCGTGTCATGGACGTTCCTCTCCTCGTCGGGGCGGGTCGCCCCGTGTTCGTGGTCCCCTCCATCCTGCCGCGGCGTCCCTGGACGCCCCCAGACCTTGACGGCGTCCGGGCGCCGGGCCGTCAGGCGGCGAGGCGGTCGTCGCGTCCGGTGATGGCGAGCAGGCGGCTCTGGAGGGAGGCGGCGTCGTCGACCGGCACGGGCGCGGCGTAGAGGCCGCTCGCGCGCAGGGTCTCCTCCTGGGGTGCGAAGAGCTCCCAGACCGCTGCGACGAGCTCCTCGTCCAGCCGCTCGTCGCTGCCGGTCGCGCGGGCGAGGTCCCAGGCGTGGACGGTCACATCGGCCGTCTGCTCCTGCAGCAGCTCGACGGCGCTGACGGTGTCGCGCCCCAGCTGCACGGTCGCCGCCGGGTCGACGGTGCGGACAGCGACGCGCAGGCGGTCGGTCACGCGGCGCCACTCGCTCCTCAGATCGGTGGCGACGGACTCGAGTCGCAGCGCCGACTCGTCGCCGCCCGAGAGGAGCGTGTGCGCGCGCTGCTGCTCGCGGACGACGTGCAGCACGAGCGCGCGCGTGTCCCACTCGGTGTCGGGCGTGGGGGCCGACCAGTCCTCGACGGCGCTCAGCCGGAGCTCGAAGGCGCGGTGGGCGCGGTCCTGCAGATCGAGCCAGCGGCTCATCTCGGCGCCGGGGCCGGTCTCGGTGGCGGTGGGGGAGTCGGGCTGCTCGTGCGTCATGGTCTCTCCGGAGCGTCGTGGTGCTCGGGTCAACCGCGAGTGGTCGGCGCTCATTCCCGGCCGGCCCGCGCGCAGCGGTCGAGCGGCCGATGTCGGTGGTGCGTGCGAGCATGTCCCAGGGCGTGGGCGAGCAGGACGGAGCGGCGTGAGCAGGCAGGACGGCACCGCGTGAGCGAGCAGGACGGCACCGCGTGAGCAAGCAGGACGGCACGGGGCGGCAGGTCACGACCGAGCCCTTCGACGACCCGCGCGCGAGCATCATGCACATCGACATGGACGCGTTCTTCGCCTCCGTCGAGCTGCTCGACCGGCCGGATCTGCGCGGGAGGCCGGTCATCGTGGGGCACCACGGAGCGCGCTCCGTCGTCACAGCGGCGACCTACGAGGCGCGCCGCTACGGCGTCAACTCGGCGATGCCCATGGCGGTCGCCCTCCGCCGCTGCCCGCAGGCCGTGGTCCTCGAGCCGCACATGGAGCGCTACCGCGAGGCTTCTCGCCGCGTCATGGCGATCTTCGACTCCTTCACGCCGCTGGTCGAGCGCCTGAGCATCGACGAGGCGTTCCTCGACGTCGCGGGTGCCCGCCGCATCTCGGGCTCGCCGTTCGCGATCGGCACCGAGATCCGCCGCCGGGTGCACGCCGAGCTCGGGCTGACCTGCTCGGTCGGGATCGCCAGCACCAAGTTCGTCGCCAAGCTCGCCTCCGGCCGCTCCAAGCCCGACGGTCTGCTGGTCGTCCCCGCCGACGGCGTCCGCGAGTTCCTCGATCCGCTGCCCGTGAGCGCGCTGTGGGGAGTCGGCGCGAGCACGGAGGAGGCGCTCGTCCGCCGCGGTCTGCGCACCGTCGCCGACGTCGCGACCACCCCGCTGCCGTCGCTGGTGTCCGCCCTCGGCGAGGCGACCGGGAGGCGCCTGCACGCCCTGGCGAACGGGGTGGATCCGCGGCCGGTCGACACCCGCCAGATCGAGAAGAGCGCCGGACACGAGATCACGTTCGCCGACGACGTGGCCGACCCCGAGCTCGTCCGTCGTGAGCTGCTGCGGCTCTGCGACAAGGTCGCCGTGCGGATGCGCCGCTCGGGAGTGCGCTGCCGCACCGTCGCGGTGAAGGTGCGCTTCGGCGACTTCAGCACCCTCACCCGCTCCCGCACGCTCGTCGAGGCGACGGACGTGGCCCGGGTCCTCTACGAGGCCTCCTCCGCGCTCCTCGAGGTGGCCAACCCGATGCGGCGGCCCGTGCGGCTGATCGGCGTGCGCGGCGAGCAGCTGGTCGAGGGCGACGACGTCGCGTTCTCCCTGTGGAGCGACTCCGACGACTGGCGCGACGCGGAGCTCGCGGTCGACGGCGTGGCCGCCCGCTTCGGCTCCGGGGCCGTGCGTCCCGCCTCGCTCCTGTCCCGGTCGGCTCCCGAGTCGGCCAAGGGGATCGACCTCAGCGACACGCTCGCTACGCGGAACCGATCGTCAGACTGATCGGGCGGTGGTCGGAGCCGTTCGGCGGCAGGACCGCGACGGTCGCGGCGGTGACGCCGTCGGCGAGCGCGTGGTCGAGCGAGACGAGCGGCAGCAGGGACGGCCAGGTCGCCGGGAAGCCGACTCCGCCCGTGCGGACGAGACCCGCCTCCGCCAGCACCGGAGCGAACAGGTGGTCGTCCGTCGGCGTGTTGAAATCGCCGATGACCAGTGTCCGCTCCGACGCGTCGTATCGAAGAGCGGTGGCGAGGTTCGAGAGCATGGTGTCCCGCTCCTCGTGGTCGCCCGGCCGGAACGAGGCCAGGTGCACCACGAACAGGCGCGCGCTGCCGACCGGCGTGTCGACGTCGACGGCGAGCGCGCGCTCCCAGCCGAGACCGAGGTCGAGCGGCTCCTCGTCGGTCAGCTCGGTCCGGCTCCAGACGCCGACGGTGCTCGAGACGGACGAGTACGGGTACTCGTCGGCCAGCTCGGCGTCGACCGCGTCCACGGCGTCTCCGTCGAGCTCCTGCAGCGCGATCACGTCGGGGCCGCGGGCGGCGAGCGAGGCGGCCAGCCCACCGGCGTCGCTGCTCGTCTCGATGTTCTGGCTGACGACGGTGAACGAGCCGGAGCGCACGGCCGGCGCCGGAAGCGCGACCGGCAGCACCAGCACGCCGTAGACCATCGCCAGCACGGTGACCGCGGCCGCCGTCCGGCGCGACCGGAGGGCCGCCGCGGCCGCGATGAGGAGCAACACGAGCAGCCCCGTCCAGGGGATCCCGACCTCGAGGACCGACAGCCAGCCGATCGGATCGGGCAGCGCGCGGTGGAAGGCGAGGAAGGCGGCGAGCACGAGGCTCGCGACCGCCACCGCGGCCGAGCGCACGGGGCGGCGGCGGCGGGTGCGGGCGGACATCCGTCGATCATGGCAGCAGGTCCCCGGAGGTCCATGGACGAGTCCTGTGCGCCCCGGCGGGCCGCTTGTCGCCGCGGAGAGCCGCGGAGTACCGTCGCACCATGCCCAACATCGCAGTCTCCCTGGCCGACACCGTCACCACCGCGGGTACCGCGACGATCTACGGCGAGCCCGTCACCGTCGACGGCGTCTCGCTCGTCCCCGTCGCCCTCCGCTGGTTCGGTTTCGGCGGAGGCAGCGGCTCCGAGGACGGCCAGGAGGGCGGCGGCGGAGGCGGCGGCGCCACGGTCATCCCGATCGGCGCCTACATCAAGGACGACCTCGGCCTGCGGTTCCAGCCGAACGTGATCTCGGTCCTCGCCGTCGGCATCCCCTTCGTGTGGGTGACCGGCAAGGCCCTCGCGCGCATCATCCGCGCCCTCAAGAAGTAGCCGGAGCGGCCCCGCGTCAGCTGGCGCGCTGCTGGCGCGCGGGGTACCACTTCTTCTTCGTCCGGCCGAAGCCGACGATCAGACGCTCGGCGTCGTCCGGCCGGCGGGGGTCGTAGATCACCGCGGCGGGCTCACCGGCCATCCACGCGTCCCCCCGCTTCAGCGGGTATTTCTGCGCGCGCTTCTCCACACCCTCGGCGGTCCGGTAGACGACCAGGAGCCTGCCCAGATCCCGTGCCGAATCGCAATCGCCGCGTGCCGGATCCGGCCCGACGACGCGCGCCGGCACCCGCGTGCCGTAGCTGAGCAGCTCGCGGCGGATCCGCGCACGGCGCTGCCAGAGCAGGGCCTGCAGCAGGACGATCAGCAGCACGGCCAGGACGACGACCACCGACCACGACATGACGTCTATGATTGCCGACGAACACGGGAGTCCGGTGCACCGGGCTGAGAGGAAGGCAGCAGCCTTCGACCGTCGAACCTGATCTGGGTCATGCCAGCGAAGGAACGTTTCGATCTCCTCTTACCAACCCGTGCCCTCCATTCGCTTCCACGAAAGGGCACGTCAGTGCAGAACACGAACGCGCAGAACACGAACGCGCAGAACACGAACGCGCAGAACACGAACGCGCAGAACCTCACCTCCTCCGCCCCGGCCCGGCGCGATCTGCGCTGGCGGGTCGTCGACATCGTGGTGGCGAGCGTCGTCGCCGTCGCGAGCGGGATCGTCTTCTGGGCCTGGGGCCTGGCGACGAACGTCCTCGGCCTCGCCTTCGAGTTCCTGCCCGGGCTCGGCGGGCTCCTCGGCGGCGGCTGGCTCTTCGCCGGCGTCCTCGGCGGCCTGATCATCCGCAAGCCCGGAGCCGCGCTCTACACCGAGCTGGTCGCCGCGGCCGTGTCGGCTCTGATCGGCACCCAGTGGGGCTTCACCGTGCTGATCTCCGGACTCGTGCAGGGACTCGGCGCGGAGATCGTCCTGGCGCTCTTCCTCTACCGCAGCGGCCGTCCGCTCGTCGCGATGCTGGCCGGTGCCGGTGCGGGGCTCGCCCTCGCGATCAACGACCTGCTGTCGTACTACGCCGTCAACGACGCGCTCTTCAAGACCGTCTACGTCGCCTCCTCGATCGTCTCGGGCGCGCTCCTGGCCGGGCTGCTGTCCTGGTTCGCGGTGCGGGGGCTCGCGGCCTCGGGAGCGCTGGACCGCTTCGCCTCCGGGCGCGAGGGCCGGACGGTCGAGGGAGCCGGCGCGGGCGCTCGATGAGCGGCGCTTACGTCCGGGCGCGGGGCTGGAGCTGGCGGCACGCGGGACGCTCCCGCGACGCCCTCTCCGGCCTCGATCTCGCGCTGGAGCCGGGGGAGCGCGTGCTGCTCCTCGGCCCCTCCGGCGCGGGAAAGAGCACGCTGCTGCACGCCCTGGCCGGCGTCCTCGGCGGGGAGGAGGACGGCTCCGCGGCGGGCGAGCTCGAGATCGACGGAGCCGCGCCGCTCACCCGGCGCGGTGTCGCTGGGCTCGTGCTGCAGGATCCGGACACTCAGGCGGTCCTGGCGCGGGTCGGCGACGACGTCGCGTTCGCCTGCGAGAACCTCGGCGTGCCGCGCGAGGAGATCCCCGCGCGGGTGCGGGAGGCACTCGGCGACGTCGGGCTCGACGTGCCGTTGGACCACTCCACCTCGGCGCTCTCGGGCGGGCAGAAGCAGAGGCTCGCCCTGGCGGGTGTGCTCGCCATGCGTCCGCGGCTCCTGCTCCTCGACGAGCCCACCGCCAACCTCGATCCGGACGGTGTACGCGAGGTGCGGGCGGCGGTGGAGCGCACGGCCGCCCGCACGGGGGCGACGCTGATCGTCGTCGAGCACCGGGTCGACGTGTGGGTCGGCCTCGTCGACCGGGTCGTGGTGCTCGGGCGGGACGGCGCGGTCGTCGCCGACGGCGCTCCAGTCGAGGTCCTCGATCGAACGCACGACGTGCTCCGCGCCTCCGGCGTCTGGCTGCCCGGTGACACCCCCGCCCGGCGCGGGGCGAGCGTGCTGCCCTCGCCCGCCGCCCTGAGCGCGCACGACCTCGCCATCGGCCGGCCCGTCCTCGGGCGCCGCCGCTCGACCATCGTGGCCTCGGGGCTCGAGCTCGCCGTCGACTCCGCGCGGGCCACGGCCGTGCTGGGACCCAACGGCGCGGGGAAGTCGACCCTCGCGCTCACGCTGGCCGGTCTCCTGCCGCCGGTCGCGGGGCGGGTGACCGCCTCCGAGTCGCTCCGCGCCGGTGCGGGCCCGGAGCCGATCCGCTGGACCTCGGCTCAGCTCGCCGGACGGATCGCGATGGTGTTCCAGGAGCCGGAGCACCAGTTCCTCACCGCTCGCGTGCGCGCCGAGCTCGCGCTGGGCGCCCGCGACGAGACGGAGCGGCATCGGGCGGAGGAGCTCCTGGAGCGCCTCGGCCTCGCGCACCTCGCCGACGCCAATCCGTTCACCCTCTCCGGAGGCGAGAAGCGGCGCCTGGCCGTCGCGTCCGCCCTCACCCGGTCGCCGTCCGTGCTCGTCCTCGACGAGCCGACGTTCGGGCAGGACCGCCTGACCTGGGAGGTGCTCGTCGACCTCCTCGCCGAGCAGCGCGACGCGGGCACGGCGGTGCTCGCCGTCACCCACGACGAGGCGCTGGTCGCCGCCCTCGCCGACTCGGTCGTCACCCTCGGCGCCCGCGAGGTGGTGTCGGGATGACGCTCCTCGACTCCGTTCCCGCGCGCAGCCGGATCGCCCGGGCCAACCCGGTCGCCAAGCTCCTCGCCAGCTTGGTCATCGCGTTCGCGCTCCTCCTCACGGTCGATGCGGTCTCCGCGGCGACGGCGCTGGCGCTCGAGCTGCTGGTTCTGCCCTTCGCGGGGCTCCGGGCGGGTGAGCTCGTGCGGCGGACGGCTCCCGTCTGGATCGCGGCTCCGCTCGCCGGCCTCTCGACAGTCCTCTACGGGCGTGACAGCGGCGCCGTCTACGCGGAGTTCCTCATCGTCTCGGTCACAGAGGGATCCGTCGCCCTCGGGCTGGCCATCGCGCTGCGCGTCCTGGCGATCGGACTGCCGAGCGTGGTCCTCATCGCCACCACCGACCCGACGGACCTGGCGGACGGCCTCGCGCAGATCCTGCGCCTGCCCTCGCGCTTCGTGCTCGGCGCTCTCGCCGGCATGCGGCTCGTCGGTCTGCTCGTCGACGACTGGCGCACCCTGTCGATGGCCCGCCGGGCCCGTGGGGTCGCCGACGGCCGCGGGCCCGTCGAGGCGCTCCGCAGCCTCGCGGCCCGCACGTTCTCGCTGCTCGTGCTGGCCATCCGGCGGGGGAGCAGGCTCGCGACGGCGATGGAGGCGAAGGGCTTCGGCTCCGGCGTCCCGCGCACCTGGGCGCGGCAGTCGCGCCTCGGAGCCGGCGACCTCCTGCTGCTCACGGGCGGAGTGCTCATCGCTGCCGTCGCCGTGACCGCCGCCGTCGTCACCGGCTCCTGGAGCTTCGTCCTGCATGGCTGAGCGGATCCTGCCGCTGACGGATCACACGGCGGGCGACCTCGCCCGCTCCGTGATCGCGCGGCGTCGTCGGACGGTGCTGCTGGACGGACCGAGCGGCTCCGGCAAGTCGACGTTCGCGCGCGCGCTGGTCGAGCAGCTCCGTCTCGCGCCGGCGGCATCGTCGGTCGCGCTCGTGCGGATGGACGACCTCTACCCCGGCTGGACGGGCCTGGACCGGGCGTCGCGGGAGACGGCCGGGACGCTCGTCCGCCCCCACGGCCTCGGCCTCGCGGCGCACTGGCGGCCCTGGAACTGGGCCGCGGGGACGACGGCCGGGCGCCGCGTCGTCCGCGAGACGCTTCTCGTGCTCGAGGGCTGCGGATCGGCCGGCGCCGCCGCGCGCCGCCACGCCGATCTGGTGGTCTGGCTCGAGGCCGACGACGAGGTGCGGCGCGTGCGCGCGCTCGAGCGCGACGGCGAGCTCTTCGCTCCGCACTGGGACGCCTGGGACCGCGACTTCCGCTCCTACTGCGCTCGGGATCGGCCCCGGGAGAACGCCGACCTCGTGCTGGACACGGGCGGCGGGGGAGCGGTGCGCGGCTGAGGGGTCCCCGCCGAGCGCGGCGACGAGCGGATGCCGGTGGGAGGCTCTCCCTCGGCGGCGGTCAGGCCCAGCCGAGCTCGTGCAGCCGGTCGTCGTCGATGCCGTAGAAGTGCGCGATCTCGTGGACGAGCGTGACGTGGATCTCGTCGCGCAGCGCGTCCAGATCGTCGCACGCGGCGAGGTGCGGCTCGCGGAACAGCACGATGCGGTCGGGCATCTCGCCGAAGCCGTAGCGCTCGCGCTCGGTGAGGGCGACGCCGTCGTAGTAGCCGAGCAGATCCAGGGTCCCGTCCTCGGGCCGGTCCTCCACGACGAACACGACGTTGTCGAGCCCGTCGACCATGTCGTCCGGGAGCGCGTCGAGCTCGGAGATCACCAGGGCTTCGAAGGCGTCCTCGTCCAGCTCGAGCATCCGGGACCTCTCTGCGTCGGCGATCGCTGCCGGTCGCCGGATGTGCGAAGAGGCCCGGAGTCGGAACTCCGGGCCTCTTCCGCTGCATGCACAGCCACTGGGGTGAGTAACGGGGCTCGAACCCGCGACCTCCTAGACCACAACCAGGCGCTCTGCCAACTGAGCTATACCCACCAGGAGCGTGTTCCGGCGGGGTGACCCGTCGAAGCAACTCTACGAGAGTACTACATCCGCGAGGCGAACTCGTCCACGACGGCGGCCGACACGGCCTGCACCTCGGCGGTGCTCGGCCCCGGTTGCTCCACGAACACGGCACGGCGGTAGTACTGCAGCTCGCGGATGCTCTCGAGGATGTCGGCGAGGGCGCGGTGTCCGCCGTGCTTCTTGGGCGCGTTGAAGTAGATGCGCGGGAACCAGCGCCGTGCCAGCTCCTTGATCGTGCTGACATCGACGTTGCGGTAGTGCAGGTGGCCGTCGAGGCGCGGCATGAACTTCGCGAGGAAGGCGCGATCGGTGCCGATCGAGTTGCCGGCGAGGGGGGCCTGCTGCTCGGCCGGGACGTGCTTCAGCACGTACTCCAGCACCTCGTACTCGGCCTCCGCGACGCTGACGCCGGAGGGGATCTCGACCAGCAGGCCGGAGGTCTCGTGCATCGACCGGACGAAGTCGCCCATGTTCTCGAGCGCGGTCGCGTCGGGCCGGATGACGAGGGAGAGCCCCTCGTCGAGCGGGTTCAGCTCGAAGTCGGTGACGACGACGGCGATCTCGACGAGCTCGTCGACGGAGAGGTCGAGCCCCGTCATCTCGCAGTCGATCCAGACAAGACGGTCGGGGGCGCTACTCATGCGGGGCAGTCTATCGGCGGCCGCCGACACCCGGTCCGGCCGCCTCGCTCCTCCTACACTGGACCCTCGTGATCACGCTCGCCTGCTGCCTCCTGATCGTCAACGCCGTGTGGAACGCGATCGTCTGGCCGCCCTTCCTCCGCCGCGTCCGCAAGGACCCGCGGGCGCGCGACGCGGACGGCCGCGCGACGACCTTCCTCCGCGTGCACACGGTCCTCATCGGCGTGTCGCTCGCCCTCGCCGTGGTCTCCCTGGTCGTGGGAGTGCTGGGACTCGTCCGGGGCGCCTAGGCCCCGGCGGGCGCGGCCCCTGCGCTTCGGTATCGTGGTCGGAGTCCGCCCCCGTAGCTCAGCGGATAGAGCAGGAGCCTTCTAATCTCTTGGTCGCAGGTTCGATTCCTGCCGGGGGCACCATCGGATCGGGAGCGCTCCGGTCGCCGTCCCTAGTCTTGTCCCGGTGGCGTGCGGATCAGCGTCGACGCCTCGCGCCCGTCCTTCGACCGCGTCGCGGCCTCTCCTCGGGCGGCGCTGCGCTCCTCCGAGGAGTGACGCCCGGCACCCACGGGGTTTTCCTCCGCTCCGGTGACCCTCGGACGAGGACTCGCGGTCGCTCCACCAGTAACACACCGGCAAATCGGAGGCAACACCGGCGTGTTTCCCACCCGAAGGCGTTTGAGTGTCGTTCAGGCACCTAGTCTTGGGGTGTCCGGAATTACAACGACGTAACGAACGGAGGTACGACCATGCTGCTCCTCGCCATCCTCGGTGGAATCGCCGTCGCGTGGACGATCGTCGCGGCGCCCCTCGCCGTACTGGTCGGCCGAGTCGCCCGTGCACGTGATGCACACAGCTAGTCAGTACACGCACCGCCCGCACCACGGAGAAGGCCCCGATCGCATTCGCGATCGGGGCCTTCTTCTCGTGGTCGGGAGCACTCAGACCGAGCTGCGCTCCTGGCTTCGGTCGTCGTCCGAGGCGGACCGCTCGAACCGGGCCTCGTCCGCCCGGACGACCGCCTCGTCGTCGGCCGGCACGCCGTCGCGGTCTCCGTCGGCCGGAGCCGACGGCGTCGCGTCGTGCTCCGCGTCCGGCTGCGGCTGGGCGGCAGGAGCCGAGCGCTGCGGGTCGACGGGCGGCAGCTCCTCCACGGGACGCTCGCGCGACGGCACCTCCAGGCGGTCGACGTCGGCGAGCAGGCGGCGGGTCTCCTCCTGCGAGGCGTCCCCGGCCGACGCGGGGAGGACGATCGTGGGCGTCTGCGGGGCTGCAGAGCCGGAGGCGGAGCCCGCGCCGACGACGACCGGTGCGACGGCGGTCGGTGCGGCGGCCGGGGGAGCGGTGCGCTGGGGAGCGGCCTCGGCGGTGCTCGCGGCCCGATCGGACGACGGAGCGGACTCGGCGGAGCGGTCTCGACCCGTCTCCGAGAAGCGCCAGCGCTCGAGGTCGGCGAGGAAGGTCTTCCGGGCGCGCCCGGGCTTGTCCCGCCACTGCACGAGGCGGTCGCGGAACTCGCCCACGCTCGCCTGCGTCTGGTAGCCGCCGGTGCTCGACGTGTGCTTCAGCTCGGCGAGCTCGTGAGCGGCCCAGTTGGCCGCGACTCCGGAGCCCTTGACGGGCAGGAGGCGCAGGTGCGTCTCGGCCTGCGCGGAAGCGCGGTCGCTGAGGACGCGCTCCGGGCTGCTGAGGACGTTCCAGGCCGAGGCGTCGACCGCGGCGTCGACGAGCGTTGCGATGACCGCGTTCTTCCGCTCGTGATCCTGCTGACGGATGAGGCGCGCGATGGACGCTCGGAAGACGGAGGCGATCACGATCGCTCCGACCACCACGGCCAGCAGGACCACAGCGGCCGTGAAGACCGCCTGGTGTCCGTCGCTCGTGCGGATCCAGGACATGAACTCGTTCCACCACTGCATGGGGCGAACGCTATCCGGGGCGGTCGCCGCGGCCCGGTCGGCACGCCGCCGACCGGGCGGATCGGCGCGTCAGGCGACGCGGAAGACCTCGATCGCGTCGTCGACGCTCCAGAACTCGCCGAGCTCGGCGCCGGCGGGCATGCCCGCCCGCAGCAGCCGGGCGCGGTACCGCTCGCCGAGCGGATCCTCGACCAGCTCGATGTGACCGACCACGGCGCCCGAGCCGGTGCTCACGCGCCACAGCCGGGCGTTGACCCGGGTGAGCGTCGGCGGGGTGCGGGTGGCGTGCAGCGTGGACAGGGACATCGGTTCCTCCTGCTCGAGTCTCGGAGCACCCACCGGCCGAGTGCTGTCGCAGACTACGGCCGACCACCGACATCCCCGCCGGGGCGTCAGCGCAGGGTCGTGCCGTGCACCGCGAACTCCGAGATGGCGTCGATCTCCTCCTGCGAGAGGGGGCCGGCGTCCAGCGCGGCGACGTTCTGCTCGAGCTGCGCGACGCTCGACGCGCCGATGATGGCGCTCGTGACGGTGGGCACCCGGAGCACCCAGCTCAGGGCGAGCTGGGCCAGCGACTGGCCGCGCTGCTGCGCGATCGCGTTCAGGCCGCGGGCGCGTGTCAGGTACGCCTCGTCGATCCGGTCGGAGGAGAGGAAGCGCGACGTCGCCGCACGGGACCCCTCCGGCACGGTGCCGTCGAGGTAGCGGTCCGTCAGGAGCCCCTGCGCCAGCGGCGAGAAGACGATGCAGCCGGTGCCGAGCTCGTCGAGCACGGGGAAGAGGCCGTCCTCGGGTCCGCGGTCGAAGAGCGAGTAGCGGGGCTGGTGCAGGAGGAGCGGCACTCCGCTGCCCGCCAGTGCCGCCTGCGCGGCCCGGGTCTGCTCGGGCGAGTAGTTCGAGATGCCGGCGTAGAGCGCCTTGCCCGACTCCACCGCCGAGACGAGAGCGCCCATGGTCTCCTCGATCGGAGTCTCCGGGTCCGGCCGGTGCGAGTAGAAGACGTCCACGTAGTCGACGCCGATCCGCTGCAGGCTCTGGTCGAGCGAGGAGAGCAGGTACTTGCGCGAGCCGCCGTCCCCGTACGGGCCGGGCCACATGTCGTATCCGGCCTTGGACGAGATGACGATCTCGTCGCGGTACGGGCGGAGGTCCTCCGCGAGGATGCGGCCGAAGGCCGTCTCGGCGGCGCCGTAGGGCGGTCCGTAGTTGTTCGCGAGGTCGAAGTGGGTGACGCCCAGGTCGAACGCGCGGCGGAGGATCGCGCGCTGCGTGTCGAGGGAGCGGTCGGATCCGAAGTTGTGCCAGAGGCCCAGCGACAGGGCGGGCAGCAGCAGGCCGCTCCGTCCGGTGCGTCGGTAGTCCATCCGGTCGTAGCGGGCGGGGGCGGCGTCGTAGCTCACGCCGCGACTCTATTGCAGGGGGCGGATCCGCGGAATGCAGGGGGCGGTGAGCGTGTTGGACCGACTGACGCCTCCGGCACCCCGGACGCGTCGACGCGACAGGAAGTGAGTCACACGCAATGCGCACATTCGTACTCGCCGGAGGATGCTTCTGGTGTCTGGACGCAGTCTACCGCGTCCTCGACGGCGTGACCGACGTCGTCTCCGGCTACACCGGCGGCCGCACGACCGAGCCCGACTACGAGGACGTCTGCTCCGGGCGCACCGGCCACGCCGAGGCCGTCGCCGTCACCTTCGACCCCGAGGTCATCCCCGAGCAGGTCGTCCTCGACGTCTTCTTCACCCTGCACGACCCGCGACAGCTGAACCGCCAGGGCAACGACGTCGGCACGCAGTACCGCTCGGCGATGTTCTACTCCTCCGACGAGGAGAAGGAGCTGTTCGAGACCGCGCGCGACCGTGCGTCCGAGTGGTGGGACGGCCCGATCGTCACCGAGATCTCGCCGCTGGGCGTCTACTACCCCGCCGAGGACTACCACCAGGACTTCTTCGCGAAGAACCCGGGCCAGGGCTACTGCATGGCGGTCGCACTGCCCAAGGTGAACAAGATCCGCAAGTCCTACTCGAGGTACATCACCGCGTCGTAACGCTCCTCCACAGGGGACGATCCGCTCGTCCTCTCCCCAGAAGGGCCCGCCTCCACCTCGGAGGCGGGCCCTTCGTCGCGACACTGGCCCTGCGGCGCCCGAGCGGTACCAGCCCCCTCCGCCCGGGCGCCGTGCCCGTCGCAGCCGTGGCGGGGCAGGAGTAGAGAGGACACGACCATGACCGACACGCTGACCGTCATCGGGACCATCGGCACCGAGCCCCGGAGCATCGACACCTCCAGCGGCACCGCGATGACCAGCTTCCGGCTCGCCTCGACGCAGCGGCGCTACGACCGCTCGGAGCAGCGCTGGGTCGACGTCTCGACCAACTGGTACACCGTCACCGCGTTCAACGGCCTGGCCGGCAACGCGCTGTCCTCCCTGTCGCGCGGCGACCGGATCCTCGTCACCGGGCGGCTCGGGGTGAGGGCCTGGGAGGCGGGAGGCAAGGCCGGTACGGATGTGGTCCTCACGGCCGAGGGCATCGGGCACGACCTCGCCTGGGGGACCAGCAGCTTCACGAAGACCGTCGGGCGCGCCTCTGCTCCCGCCCCTGCCGCCGAGCCCGCGTGGAGCGAGGAGGCGCCGCGCGAGGGCGCCGCGGCGGGGGACTGGGGCGCGTCGGGCCATGACCGCGGTGTTGCCGCGCCCGAGCCGCCGGTGGCGGCGGGCGTCGGCGGAGGCGCTCCCGGTCTCTCGGTAGGATCCGGGGAGACCCCGTTCTGATCCGGGGGACCGGAGCGAGAGCCGTCCCGGTCGGGAGGAGCCGGGCGTGACACGGAACCGAGCGGCCCGCATCGCGCTCGTGCTCGGCGGTCTCGCCGTCTGCCTCTCCGGCTGCACGTCGCCGTCGGCGCCGGACCCCGTGGTGTCCTCCTCCGCGGCCGAGGCGCCGGCACCGGCGGAGTCCACCGCACCCGTCGCCTTCGTGCCGGGCGGGACGACGGAGCAGAACCTCCCCGTGTTCGAGCAGACCCTTCGCGCGGCGGCCGAGCCCGATCCGGAGGTGAGCGGCTCCAGTGTGGTCGACGCGCTCGTCGCGGCGGGGTTCTCCCGCGAGTCGATGCAGCTGACAGCGGACGAGACCTCGGTCGGACTCGACGCGGACTCGGTGCAGGTCTCCGTCAAGCTCGGGGAGTCGTGCCTCATCGGCCAGTACGGCCCGAAGAGCGGCGGGGTGCGGGCGGTGATCGCGGCACCGATCGCGACCGGCGCCTGCCTGGTCGGCCGAACCGTCCCGATCCAGGGCTGACGCGCCGGCCTCGACCGGGAACCGCTCCGCCATGCGCCTCGGTCGAGGTCGTAAAGGACGAAAGGATCCTCGACAAGGCCCCTCGCCCGTCGAGTCCGAGAGAGCCCGGTGTTCGCTCGTCGCTCCTGCAGGACCACTCCGACCGGTGCGGATCCGAGCGTGAGCACAGCCTCGTGCGGGCGGACCGGTCGACGATCCCGGTGGTCGGCGGCGCCCTCCCCTCCCCAAGACGCCGCTCAGCACGGTTAGGCTGCCCAGACCGACACGTGTGCCCCAGCGCGGGCACCGCGACGGACGTGCCGACAGGAGTGCTCGGCACGAGGACCACGACGAGGGGGAACTCGCCATGACCACATCCCGACCGACGACGACGCGAGCGAGGTGGAGGCGCGCCGCCATCGCGGTCGCGAGCACGGCAGCCGTCGTCCTCGGAGTGACGACAGGAGCCGGAGCGGCTGCCGCCGAGCAGGAGCGTCTGTCCGCGCAGGTCAGTCCCTATAACTGGTCGACGACGGAGACCTTCTCGGCCGCCCAGACCGCTGCCGTCGCGGGCGACGTCACCGGGCTCGACGTCACGCTTTCCGACTCCGCTCGGCCGACGGGACCGTACCCGGCGTTCACGACCTACAACTGGGCCATCGGGGACTACGACCTCGCCGGGTCGGCGACCCTCGCGTCCGGAAGTCGCAGCTTCCGCATCGACCTGAAGCGGCCCCTCGCCTCGTTCGGCAGTGGAACCGTCGCTCTGCAGATCACTGCGCAGAAGCAGCCGATCAAGAACCCCGAGGAGCCGATCGGCCAGCCGGTCGACAGCGGCTACGAGCTGACCACGTCGGCCACCCTCTCCGTCGCCGAAGCCTCCGGCAGCGGCGGCGTCGGCGGGGTCGACCTCAGCGGGACCGCGCAGACGCTGCAGCGGAGCGCCGCGTACTTCGCGTACAAGAAGGACGTCGACGTCGTGGAGGTCAAGGGCGGCGACACCGTCGTCCTCGAGTCCAACCGGGACGGCTTCTACGACCTCCAGGGGCTCGCCGCCTACGTCGGTCCCAGCAGGACCGAGCGGATCCCCGCCCAGGTGGTCGCGGACAACGATCAGTCCAAGGTCACCGTGACGATCCCGTCCAGCGCCTACGACGCCTACAAGGACCGCGTGAGCAGCCTGCTCCAGGTCACCGGCATCAGCAACGGCAGGGTGGAGCAGCCCCGCGGAGCGACCATCACGTCGGACGCCGCGGTCCGTGTGACGGGAAGCGGAGCCACCACCCCGCCGGTCACGCCGTCCCCGACGGCCACCGCGACCACCCCGCCGGTCACGCCGACGCCGACCACTCCTCCGGTCACGCCCACGCCGACCGCAACGCCGACGGCCCCGCCCGCCGGCTCGCCGGTCGTCTCGCGCATCTCGGGCACCGACCGTCAGGGCACTGCGGTCGAGGTGTCCAAGCGCACCTTCCCGGCGAACGTCCCCGTCGTCTACGTCGCCACCGGGCAGAACTTCCCGGACGCGCTCAGCGCCGGACCCGCCGCGGCCAAGGCGGGCGGGCCGCTGCTCCTGGTCGACCGCGACTCGATGAGCCAGGTCGTCCGCACCGAGCTGACGCGTCTCAAGCCCGCGAAGATCGTCGTCGTCGGCTCCGAGCTCAGCGTCGGCAGCCAGGTCTACAACGACCTGGCCGGGTATGCGCCGAAGGGGAAGACCACACGCATCGGCGGAGTCGACCGCTACGACACCTCGAAGCTGATCCTCCAGGACGCCTTCAGGGGCGGCTCCTCGATGGCCTGGCTGGCCACGGGCGAGAAGTTCCCCGACGCCCTGAGCGCCAGCGCCGCAGCCGGCGCGAATCGCGCTCCGGTGGTGCTGACCAACGGAACCGGCTCCACGGTGGACCCCCTCACCCAGCAGATCATCAGCGGCCTCACGGTCAGTAGCTTGACGATCGCGGGCTCGACGCTCTCGGTCAGCGCCGGCATCGAGCGCTCGATCACGGGCCCGGTGATCACCCGCATCGGCGGGACCGACCGGTACGACACCTCGGAGAAGCTGAACAAGGCGGCCTTCACCTCGGCGACGACCGTCTACCTCGCGACCGGTGAGAAGTTCCCCGACGCCCTGGCCGGAGCCACGGCGGCGGGCTACACCAGGAGCCCGCTCTTCGCGGTCCAGCCCACCTGCGTGCCCCGGGCGGTCCTCGCCGACATCACCGCGTCCAAGGCGACGCAGGTGATCCTGCTCGGCAGCACGGACACGCTGTCCGAGGCGGTGGAGCGCCTGACGCCCTGCAGCTGATCCGCACCGTCGTCCGCTGACGCGATCCGCCCTCCCCACCGGCCCGGCCGGAGCGGAGGGCGGTTCGCGTTCAGGCGCTCCCTCCGACGCGGACCGGCGAGTTCCCGTTATCCTCGACTGGTGCGGACGGTCCCGCGGCCTGCGCTCCGCGTCGGCCGGGGCCCGGCGTCCCGCCCCGGTCCGAGCCTCCGTCAGCGCCTCCGCGCGGAGCAGGGGACCGGCGGGCGACCCGACTCCGCGCAGACCGACGGACTTGAGGACTGGGCATGGCTGAATACATCTACTCGATGGTGCGCGCGCGGAAGGCGGTCGGCGACAAGCTGATCCTGGACGACGTCACCATGTCGTTCCTGCCGGGAGCGAAGATCGGCGTGGTCGGGCCCAACGGCGCCGGCAAGTCGACGATCCTGAAGATCATGGCGGGGCTGGACACGCCGAGCAACGGCGAGGCGCGGCTCAGCCCGGGCTACACCGTCGGCATCCTGATGCAGGAGCCCGAGCTCGACGAGACCAAGACGGTGCTCGAGAACGTCCAGGAGGGCGTGGGCGAGATCAAGGGCAAGATCGACCGCTTCAACGAGATCTCCCTCGCGATGGCCGACCCGGACGCCGACTTCGACAGCCTCCTCGCCGAGATGGGGACCCTGCAGGAGGCGATCGACGCCGCCGACGCCTGGGACCTGGACTCGCAGCTGGAGCAGGCGATGGACGCGCTGCGCACCCCGCCGGGGGACTCCCTCGTCACCAACCTCTCGGGTGGCGAGAAGCGCCGCGTGGCGCTCACCAAGCTCCTCCTGCAGAAGCCCGACCTGCTGCTGCTCGACGAGCCCACCAACCACCTCGACGCCGAGAGCGTGCTCTGGCTCGAGCAGTTCCTCTCGAAGTACCCCGGCGCCGTGCTCGCCGTCACCCACGACCGGTACTTCCTCGACAACGTCGCGGAGTGGATCGCCGAGGTCGATCGCGGACACCTCTACCCCTACGAGGGCAACTACTCGACGTACCTCGAGAAGAAGAGCGCCCGCCTGGAGGTCCAGGGCAAGAAGGACGCCAAGCTCGCCAAGCGGCTCACCACCGAGCTCGACTGGGTGCGCAGCAACGCCAAGGGCCGTCAGGCCAAGTCGAAGGCGCGCCTGGCGCGCTACGAGGAGATGGCGGCCGAGGCCGAGAAGACGCGCGTGCTCGACTTCGAGGAGATCGTCATCCCGGTGGGCCCCCGTCTGGGCTCCCAGGTCATCGACGCGAAGAAGCTGCACAAGCAGTTCGGCGAGCGCGTCCTCATCGACGACCTCAGCTTCACGCTGCCCCGCAACGGCATCGTCGGCGTCATCGGCCCGAACGGCGTCGGCAAGACCACGCTCTTCAAGACGATCGTCGGCTTCGAGCCGCTCGACTCGGGCGACCTGAAGATCGGCGAGACGGTCGACATCTCCTACGTCGACCAGAGCCGCGGCGGCATCGACCCGCAGAAGAACCTGTGGGAGGTCGTCTCCGACGGGCACGACTACATCACCGTCGGGAAGACCGAGATCCCCTCCCGCGCCTACGTCTCGCAGTTCGGCTTCAAGGGCCCGGACCAGCAGAAGAAGGCCGGCGTCCTCTCCGGCGGCGAGCGGAACCGCCTCAACCTCGCGCTGACGCTCAAGCAGGGCGGCAACCTGCTCCTGCTCGACGAGCCCACCAACGACCTCGACGTCGAGACCCTGGGCAGCCTCGAGAACGCGCTCCTCGAGTTCCCGGGCTGCGCCGTGGTCATCACTCACGACCGGTGGTTCCTCGACCGGATCGCGACCCACATCCTCGCCTACGAGGGCACCGAGGAGGACCCGGCCAACTGGTACTGGTTCGAGGGCAACTTCGAGGCGTACGAGGAGAACAAGATCGAGCGCCTCGGCCCGGACGCGGCGAAGCCGCACCGCTCCGCGTACCGCAAGCTCACCCGCGACTGATGCGCCTGCACGTCGCCATCCCGCTGCGCTGGTCGGACTTCGACGCCTACGCGCACGTGAACAACGCCGAGATGCTGCGCCTGCTCGAGGAGGCGCGCATCCAGGCGTTCTGGAAGCCGGACTCGCCGCAGCCCGGCGGGATGGCGACGGCGGTGCTCGACGCACGGCCGGGCGCCGAGTCGATCAGCCTCATCGCCCGGCAGGAGATCGAGTACCTCGCGCCGATCCCGTACATGCGCGCGCCGATCGACGTGGAGCTGTGGATCGGGCGGATCGGCGGGGCGAGCCTCGAGGTCTGCTACGAGCTCTACTCGCCCGCCGGCGTCGTCCCGCGGGTGCTCTTCACGAAGGCGGCCACCACTCTGGTGCTGGTCACCGCCGCGACGGGCAGGCCCCAGCGCATCCCGGAGGAGCTCCGCGAGGCGTGGGGCCCCTACGTCGAGGAGCCCATCACCTTCTCGAAGCGGGGCTGAGCTCAGCCCAGGGGGACGCGGACCATGCCCTCCTGGGCGACGCTCGCCACGAGCACGCCCTCCTGCGTGTAGATGCGCCCGAGCGAGAGCCCGCGTCCGCCGGACGCGCTCGGCGCCTCCTGCACGTAGAGGAGCCACTGGTCCACGCGCGCGGGGCGGTGCCACCACATCGCGTGGTCGAGGCTCGCGATCCGCAGGCCCGGCGTCGTCCACGCCGCACCGTGCCGGCGGAGCGTGGATTCGAGGATCGTGTAGTCGCTCGCGTAGGCGAGGGCGGCGCGGTGCAGCATCGGATCGTCCGGCAGCGGTCCGAGCGAGCGCATCCACACGCTCTGGTGCGCGACCCGCTCGGGGTCGGCCCGGAGGTACACCGGCTGCTCGACGTGCCGCACGTCGAAGGGGCGCTGCGTGGCCCAGAAGCTGCCGACCGGGTGGTCGACCCCCGCGAGGATCTCAGCGGTGCTCGGCAGCGACTCCGGGTCGGGGATCCCCTCCGGCATCGGCGCCTGGTGGTCGAGACCCTCGTCCTCGGTCTGGAACGAGGCGATCATCGAGAGGATGGGGCGTCCGTTCTGGTAGGCCTGCGTCCGCCGCGTGCAGAAGGAGCGGCCGTCGTGGATCCGGTCGACCGAGAACGTGATCGGCAGGGAGACGTCCCCGGGGCGGAGGAAGTACCCGTGCATCGAGTGCACGGAGCGCCCCTCGACGGTGCGACCGGCCGCGATGAGCGACTGCGCGAGGACCTGGCCGCCGAAGACCCGCCCCTCGGGCATCCACTGCGAGGGACCCGTCGAGATGTCCTCGCTGGTGCGGGCGCCGGTGTCCGTCAGGTCGAGCGCGGTGAGGAACGAGGACAGGGGATCGGGCACGGTACCTCCGGGGTGTCGGGCGGTGGGGCGAGCGGCCTCGGGTAAGTTTATCGACGCGATGAGTTCGTCCTTCTCCCTGGCGGATCCGCCCAGCCTGTCGGATCTGCGCGTCTTCCTCGGCCGTTCGGCCCGGGTCGAGGACGGTGCGGTCCGGCTCCTCGCCGACGACCACGTGCTGGCCGCCTACACCGCGATCCTCCAGCCCCGCGGTCTGCTCGACCGCTCCGCGACCGTGCTGGGCCTGCGCGTCTTCGCGCTCGACGAGCCCGCCGGTTTCGACCGGGTCGTGCCGATCCGTGCGCTGTCGGACCGCCTCGCCCGCCTGCAGTGGGAGCCGGGCGGAGCGGACGGCAAGCCGGTCGTCCTGCCCGACGGCGACGACGCGACGGCGGGGCCCTGGGCGGGCGTCTCCCCGCCCCGCGGCGGCTGGACCCGGCGCGAGCCCGTGGACCCGGGCTTCCTGGAGCGCGTCGCGCGCGAGGGGATCGACGAGATCGCGGCGGCCGTCGGCTCCGAGACGGGCGAGCAGATCGTCGGCCGCGTGCGGTCGAGCGTCTGGGGCCGCCCGCTCGACGGCCTCGAGGACGTCCCGGCGGGAGCGGCGTTCGCCCTCTTCGCGCTCGGGTTCCTCGGCGCCGACGACCCGGTCGCCCTGCTCGAGAGCGGCGCCTGGCGCCGCCTCACCTCACGGCGCGGACACGTGCTGGTCCGCACCCCGGGCTGAGCGGCTACTCCTCGAAGGTGTTCACCATCGCGTGGGCGGCGCGCTCCATGTAGTCCCAGAGCAGGGCGTCGTCGGCCGGAGCGAGCTCGAGATCGTCGACGGCCGTCCGCATGTGCTGGAGCCAGTGGTCGCGGGCCTCGGGGTTGATCCGGAACGGCTGGTGCCGCATCCGCAGGCGCGGGTGGCCGCGCTCCTCGCTGTAGGTGCCCGGGCCGCCCCAGTACTGCTCGAGGAAGCCGGTCAGCCGCTGGATCGCGCCCTCGAGGTCGTGCTCGGGGTACATCGGCCAGAGGACCTCGTCCTCGCGGACGCCCTCGTAGAAGCGGCGGACCAGGCGCTCGAACGTCGGCCGGCCGCCGATGTGCTCCCAGAAGCTGCGCAGCGGAGGCGTGCCGCCGATCTGCAGGCCGCTCACGAGCGCGCTCCCGTCGGGCCGGAGGTGCTGCCGCCGTCCTGGGGCGGCGTCCCGCTCCCGCGCCGCAGCGCGCGGGGGAGCCGCACGGGCTTGCCGTGCTCGGTGCTGATCGTGGGGGAGGGCGTGGTCCGCGGCGGCTTGGCGCCTCCGACGCTCGTCGCCCCCTCGAAGCCCTCGAGGACGACGGTGGCCAGCGAGGGGAGCTTCACGTCGAGCGCGTCGAGCGACTTCTTCAGGCGCAGGCGCAGCTCGCGGGCGACGTCGTCCTTGGCAGTGGTGCGGGTCTTGACCACGACCCGGATGACCAGGGCGTCGTCGGCGATGGACTCCAGGCCCCAGAGCTCGGGCTTGTCGATGATCCGGGCCCGCCAGCGACTGCTCGCCGCCAGCTCGTTCGCTGTCGCGAGGACCGTGGACTGCACCTGCTCGAGGTCCGTCTCGTAGGGCACGGCCAGGTCGACGATGACGCGCGACCAGCCCTGCGACATATTCCCGACCCGGACGATCTCGCCGTTGCGGACGAACCAGAGGGTGCCGTTGACGTCGCGGATCTGCGTCACCCGGACGCCGACCGACTCGACCACGCCCGTCGCCTGCCCGGTGTCGACGACGTCGCCGACCCCGAGCTGGTCCTCCGCGACCATGAACAGCCCGTTGAGGACGTCCTTGACGATGTTCTGCGCGCCGAAGCCGAGGCCCGCGCCGAGGGCGGCCGTCAGCAGGGCGAAGGAGCCGATGAGGTCCTTGTCGATCGTCGTCACGATCATGACCAGGGCGATGACGACGATCAGGATCGAGCTCAGGTTGTTGAGGATCGACCCGAGCGTGCGCGTGCGCTGCACCACCCGCACGGCCGCGAGCGGCGACGCGGCGATCGACTGGGTGTCCTCGACGCGCTGGCGGCGCTTCACTCCCGACACGATCTGGTCGACGACGCGGCCGATCACGAAGTGGGCGATGACGCGCATCAGCAGCGCGCCCAGCACGATCCCGAGGATCGCGACCACCTTCCAGAAGGGCTCGGACTCGAAGAAGGAGACGGTGGCGGCGACAGGATCCGGGGTGGAGGTCTGAAGAAGCAGCATGACCGCTCCAGGCTACGGGACGCCTCCCTCCGAGACGGGTGCACGAGCCCCGAGCGCGTATAGATTCGAGGCGGGTCCGCTCGGACCCGGCCACCGCCCTGGGAAGGACGCCCGATGCTCCACTCCACCCGGACTCCCGCCGAGAAGCGCCGCCTCTTCCGCGAGCGCCTCGCCTCGGGCGAGCTGCTGCAGCTGCCCGGCGCGTTCACTCCGCTCTCCGCGCGCCTCATCGAGGCGAAGGGCTTCGACGGGATCTACGTCTCGGGCGCCGTGCTCTCGGCCGAGCTGGGGCTGCCGGACATCGGGCTCACCACGCTCAGCGAGGTGGCCGGCCGCTCGCAGCAGATCGCGCGCCTGACCGACCTGCCGGTCCTCGTCGACGCGGACACCGGCTTCGGCGAGCCGCTGAACGTCGCGCGGACGGTGCAGATGCTCGAGGACGCCGGAGTCGCGGGGCTGCACATCGAGGACCAGGTGAACCCCAAGCGCTGCGGGCACCTCGACGGCAAGGCGGTCGTCGACGAGGCGACCTCGGTGCGGAGGATCGCGGCGGCCGTCGACGCGCGCCGCGACTCCGATTTGGTGATCATGGCCCGCACCGACATCCGCGCCCTCGACGGCCTGCCGGCCGCGATCGACCGCGCCAAGCGCCTCGTCGACGCCGGAGCAGACGCGGTGTTCCCCGAGGCGATGCGCGACCTGTCCGAGTTCGAGGCCGTGCGCGCCGCGATCGACGTGCCGATCCTCGCCAACATGACCGAGTTCGGCAAGAGCGAGCTGTTCACCGCGCAGCAGCTCGCCGACGTCGGCGTGAACGTCGTGATCCACCCGGTCTCGCTGCTCCGGATCGCGATGGGCGCCGCGATGCGGGCACTCGACGCCCTCAAGGCGGAGGGCTCGCTCCGCTCGGAGGTCCCGGGCATGCAGACGCGCGCCGAGCTCTACGAGCTCCTCGACTACGCCTCGTACAGCCGCTTCGACGAGGGCGTCTTCGACTTCTCGCTCGCCGACCACTACGGCGCCTGAGCGCGCCGACCCGCATGAACCGGGCGGCGCTCCCCGGCGCCGCCGCCCGCCTCTCGCGAAGGAGCGAAGGATGAGCACGACCGATCAGGACATCCGCAAAGGACTCGTGGGGGTCGTCGTCGACACGACGGCCGTCTCGAAGGTCGACCCGGCGTCGAACTCGCTGCTCTACCGCGGCTACCCCGTGCAGGAGCTCGCGGCGGGGACCTCGTTCGAGGACGTGGCCTGGCTGCTCTGGCACGGCGAGCTCCCCACTGCGGAGGAGACGGCCGGGCTGGCCGCCGTGGAGCGGGCCCACCGCGCCCTGGCCCCCGAGGTGCGCACCGTGATCGACCTGCTGCCGCTGTCGGCGCACCCGATGGACGTCGTGCGGACGGCGGTGAGCGTCCTGGGCGCGCTCGAGGAGGATCCGGATGCCGACGCTGCCGAGGCCGTGCTGGAGCGCTCCGTGCGGCTCTGGGCGGCACTGCCGGCGATCGTCGCCTACGCTCAGCGCCGCCTGCGCGGCCTCGAGCCGATCGATCCGCGCGACGACCTCGACTACTCCGAGAACTTCCTCTGGACGACCTTCGGCGAGGTGCCGGAGCCGGTCGTCGTCGACGCGTTCCGCGTCTCGCTGGTGCTCTACGCCGAGCACTCCTTCAACGCCTCGACCTTCACGGCCCGCGTCGTGACGTCGACGCTGTCGGACGTCCACTCCGCCGTGACCGCCGCCGTGGGAGCGCTCAAGGGACCGCTCCACGGCGGGGCGAACGAGGCCGTGCTGCACGTGCTCGACGAGGTCGGCACCGGACCGGAGGCGGACCGGCGGTCCCGCGAGTGGCTTGCCGAGGCTCTCGGACAGCGCCGGAAGGTCATGGGGTTCGGCCACCGGGTCTACAAGTCGGGCGACTCGCGGGTGCCGACCATGGACGCCGCTCTCCGGCGGCTCGCCGAGCACGAGGGGGCCGGCGAGATGATGGAGCTGTACGACGCCCTGGCCGCGGCGATGGCCGAGCGGACGGGCATCCTGCCGAACCTCGACTACCCGTCCGGCCCCGCCTACCGGCTGATGGGCTTCGACACCGGGATCTTCACTCCGCTGTTCGTCGCCGCGCGGGTGGTGGGCTGGACGGCCCACGTGATCGAGCAGCGGGGCTCGAACGCGCTCATCCGGCCGCTGTCCGCCTATGACGGGCCGGAGCGCCGCTCGGTCCCGCAGCGCTAGGCGCCGGGAGCGGGGAGAGCCGCCCGGTCCCGCAGCGCCGAGCGCCGGGGGACCGGGCGGCTCACTGTCAGCCCCGGGTGTCGCGCTCCTGGGCGCGGAGCGCACGCTCCACGCCGGCCAGGTTCTCGATCACGAGTCGGCGCAGCGCCGGGACCTCCGGGTTCGCGTCGAGCCAGGCGCGGGTGGCGTCGACGATCTCCTGCGAGGGCGTGGCGGCCGGGTAGAAGCCGACGACCAGGTACTCGGCGATCTTGTAGCTCTTCGACTCCCAGAGGGTGCGGAGGGCGTCGAAGTAGACCGGGACCATCGCGTCGAGCAGGCGCGGGTCGGCGGCGCGCTGGAAGCCCAGGCCCGTCGAGCGGACGATCGTGTTCGGTGCCGAGTCGTCGGCCGTGACGGAGTCCCACGCCGCGCGCTTCGCCTCCGCGGTCGGCAGTGCGGCACGGGCGTGCGCGGCCGACTGCTGGCCGGTCGCCGTGTTGTCCGAGGCGAGCGCCGCGTCGATGTCGTCCGCACCGGCCCGCCCACCGGCGACGAGAGCGATCAGCAGCTCCCAGCCGAGGTCGGTGTCGATGTCGAGGCCGCCGAGGGCGGTGGAGCCGTCGAGCAGCGCCTGCACGGCCTCGAGGTGCGCCGGGGTGGACGCGATCGCGGCGAAGAACTTCACGAACTGGAACTGCGCGTCGCTGCCCGGCTCGGCGCTCTGCGCGAGCGTCCACAGCTGATCGCCCGCCTCCTCGACGACCTCGGCCCGGTACTCCGGAGCGACGTACTGGGTGGCGGTGGCGACGAGCTGGTTGAGCACCGTCCGCAGGGTCGTGGACTCGGTCTCGGTCGCGACGTTGCCTAGGACGAGGCGGACGAAGTCGCGCGGCGCCGACTCGGCGTCGCGGGTCGAGTCCCAGACCGAGCCCCAGACCAGCGAGCGGGCCAGGGGGCTGTCGATGCTCGCGAGGTGCTCGACGGCCACGGCGAGCGAGGCGTCGTCGAGGCGGACCTTCGCGTAGGCGAGGTCGTCGTCGTTGAGCAGCACGAGCGCCGGACGGGTGCGGCCGATCAGCTCGGGCACCTCGGTGCGCTCCCCGTCGACGTCCAGCTCGAGGCGGTCGACGCGGACGAGGCGCTCGCCCTCGAAGTCGTACAGGCCGATCGCCAGGCGGTGCGGGCGGATCGTCGGGTACTCCTCGACCGCGGTCTGCAGGATCGCGAAGGACGCGATCGCTCCGCTCTCGTCGACCGCGATCTCGGGGCGGAGCGTGTTCACGCCGGCCGTCTCGAGCCACTGCGCCGACCACTCGGTGAGGTCGCGCCCGCTGGTGGCCTCCAGCTCGACCAGCAGGTCGCGCAGCTCCGTGTTCGAGAAGGCGTGCTTGACGAAGTACTCGTGGACGCCGGCGAGGAACTCCTTCTCGCCGACCCACGCGACGAGCTGCTTGAGCACCGAGGCGCCCTTGGCGTAGGTGATGCCGTCGAAGTTGACCTGGACGTCCTCGAGGTCGTTGATGGTCGCGACGATCGGGTGGGTCGAGGGCAGCTGGTCCTGGCGGTAGGCCCAGCTCTTCTCCATCGCGGCGAAGGTGGTCCACGCCTCGGTCCACTCCGTCGCCTCCGCGGTGGCGAGGGTGGAGGCGTACTCGGCGAACGACTCGTTGAGCCAGAGGTCGTTCCACCACTTCATCGTGACCAGGTCGCCGAACCACATGTGGGCGAGCTCGTGGAGGATCGTGACGACCCGGCGCTCCTTGATCGCGTCCGTCACCTTGGAGCGGAACACGTAGGTCTCGGTGAAGGTCACCGCTCCCGCGTTCTCCATCGCGCCGGCGTTGAACTCGGGGACGAACAGCTGGTCGTACTTCGCGAACGGGTACGGGACGCCGAACTTCTCCTCGTAGAAGGCGAAGCCCTGCTTCGTCTTCTCGAACACGTAGTCGGCGTCGAGGAAGGGCGCGAGCGAGGCCCGGGCGAAGACCCCCAGCGGGATGGTGCGGCCGTCGGAGGAGACGAGCGAGTCGGTCTCGACCACGTAGGGTCCGGCGACGAGGGCCGTGATGTAGGAGGAGATGCGCGGGGTGGGCTCGAAGCTCCAGGTCGCGATCCCCTCGCCCGCCGGGACCGGCTCGGGAGTGGGCTGGTTCGACACGACCTGCCACTGCGCGGGTGCGGTGACGGTGAAGCGGAACTCGGCCTTGAGGTCCGGCTGCTCGAACACCGCGAAGACGCGGCGGGAGTCGGGCACCTCGAACTGCGAGTACAGGTACACCTCGCCGTCGACGGGGTCGACGAAGCGGTGCAGGCCCTCGCCCGTGTTGGTGTAGAGCATGTCGGCGACGACGGTGAGCTCGTTGTCCGCAGCCAGGGAGTCGAGGCGGATCCGGACGCCGTCGGCGACGTCGGCGGGGTCGAGCTCCGCGCCGTTGAGGGTGACGGAGTGGACCGTGCCCGTGACGGCGTCGATGAAGCTCGAGGCGCCCTCGGTGGCGGAGAAGCGCACCGTGGTGGTGCTGAGGAAGGTCTCGGCTCCCCGGGTCAGGTCGAGGGCGATGTCGTAGTCGTGGACCTGGATCAGCGAGGCGCGCTCCTGCGCCTCGCTCCGGGTGAGGTTGTCTCCTGGCACGGGGGTGCTCCATCCGTTCGTCTCGGGCGCTGCCGCGGGCGCCGGGGTGCGGGCGCCGCCGATCCACCCTAGAGCTGCCGGGACCCGCCGTGGAGCCCCGTGGCGCCGATCCTGCGGAGCCGCCGGGGAGCGCGGACGCGGCCCCGGCGAGCGGCGTAGCGTGTCCCCATGACCTCTGTGGACTTCTGGTTCGACCCCTCCTGCCCGTGGGCCTGGATGACCTCGCGATTCGTGGACGAGGTGACCCCCGCGCGCGACCTCGACGTGCAGTGGCACATCATGAGCCTCGCCGTCCTCAACGAGGACAAGGACGTGGACGACTCGTACCGCGCCTTCCTCCCGCGCGCGCTGCGCTACACGCGCCTGGTCGCCGCCGTCGCCGAGCGCGAGGGCCGCGAGCACGTCAAGCCGCTCTACGACGCGCTCGGCACCCGGATCCACCCGGGCGGGCGCACCGACGTCGACGCGGTGATCGCCGAGTCGCTCGCCGAGCTCGGCCTGCCCGCGGAGCTCGCCGCCCACGCCGACTCGGACGAGTACGACGAGCCGATGCGCGCCTCCCACTTCGACGGGATCGAGCGGGTCGGCCAGGACGTCGGCACCCCGGTCATCGCGATCGGCGACGTCGCCTTCTTCGGCCCCGTCATCTCGCCGATCCCGAGGGGCGAGCAGGCGCTGACCCTCTGGGACGGCATCGTCGCCGCCGCCTCCTTCGACGGCTTCTTCGAGCTCAAGCGCTCGCGGACCCGCGACCCGCAGTTCGACTGAGCCGACCCGCGGTACTCTGGCTCCCGGCCCGGGCACCGCGGGTCCCAGACGGCTCTTCCGGAGGAGTTCTCTCGTGCGCATCCACATCGCCACGGACCACGCAGGGCTGGACTTCAGCCGTCACCTGATCGAGCACCTCGGCGCCGCCGGTCATGACGTGATCGACCACGGCCCCACGTCCTACGACCCGCTGGACGACTACCCGTCCTTCTGCATCAACGCCGCCGCCGCGGTCGTCCGCGATCAGGAGGCGGGGGTCGAGGCTCTCGGCGTCGTCTTCGGCGGCTCGGGCAACGGCGAGCAGATCGCGGCGAACAAGGTCGCGGGCGTGCGCGCGGCGCTCGTGTGGAATCTGAGCACCGCCGTGCTGGCCCGCCAGCACAACGACGCGAACGTCATCTCGATCGGGGCCCGCCAGCACTCCGTCGAGGAGGCCACCGGCTTCATCGACGCGTTCGTCGCCGAGCCCTTCACCTTCGAGGAGCGGCACGTGCGCCGCATCGCGCAGCTCGCCGAGTACGAGGCCACCGGCGACATCGCCGGCCGGGTCGTCGACTCCGCCGCGAAGGAGCGCTGAGTGCCCGAGGGGCACTCCGTCCACCGGATCGCCCTGCAGTTCGAGCGCGACGTCGTCGGGCACCGCGTCGCGACCAGCAGCCCCCAGGGTCGCTTCACCGAAGGAGCCGCGCTCCTCGACGGGCGCGAGGTCCTCGAGTCCACGGCCGTCGGCAAGCACCTGCTGCTGCGCTTCGAGGGCGACCTGACGCTGCACGTCCACCTCGGCCTCTACGGTGCGTGGGACTTCCTCGGGCACGTCTCGCCGCTGTTCCCGGACGGCAAGGCCGGCAGCAGCATCGGCGCTCCCCGGCGCCGCCGCGCCGTGCGCCTCTCCGAGACGGAGCACGAGACCGACTCCGACCTCGACGAGTTCCCGCCGCCGCCCTTGGGCGCGGTGCGCGTGCGCATCATGACGGAGGAGACGGTCGCCGACCTGCGCGGCCCCACCGCCTGCGAGGTGATGGACCCCGCCCAGGTGGAGGCCCTCCTCGCCCGCCTCGGTCCGGATCCGGCCGTCGACGACTCCGACGAGGCGCGCGACCGCTTCGTGAACCGGCTCCGCAGGACGGCGACGCCGGTCGGGCTGGTGCTGATGGACCAGTCCGTGGTCAGCGGCATCGGCAACATCTACCGCGCGGAGCTGCTCTACCGCGCCGGCCTCGACCCGCACACTCCCGGCAAGCAGGTGCCGCTGGAGCTCGCACAGGAGCTGTGGCGGGACTGGGCGGACCTGCTCGAGGACGGCATCCGGACCGGGATGATGATCACGCGCCGCGGCCTGACGAAGACCGAGCGCTCGAAAGCCGTCCGCAGCCGCGCCGAGCGCAACTACGTCTACAAGCGCGAGGGTCTGCCCTGCCGCGTCTGCGGCACGAACGTGCTGCTCGAGGAGATCGGCGCGCGCAAGCTCTACTGGTGCCCGGTGTGCCAGTCGTGAGCGCCGGTGCGTCGGCCCGGTCGCGCACCCGCCGAGCCGTCCGCCCCGCGCTCCGCGAGGCCGCCCGATGACCGGCGGTGTCCTTCTTCGGGGCGCCCGCCTCCTCGGCTCGTCCCGACCCGGTGCCGTGCTCCTGCGCGACGGCCGCGTGGAATCTGTCGGACCGGACGCCGCCGCCGCCCCGGGCGACGAGGTGCGCGACCTCGACGGGCGCTGGGTGCTCCCCGGCCTCTGGGACGAGCACGTCCACTTCTCCCAGTGGGCGATGACGGCCCCGCGCCTGGACGTCTCGTCGGCGGACTCGGCCCGCGGAACGGCGGACGCGGTCCGACGTCGCCTGGCGGAGGAGCCCGGCACCGGCACGCTGATCGGCTTCGGCTTCCGCGACGGTCTCTGGTCGGAGCCGCCGACGACCGCGCTCCTGGACGAGGTCTCTCCGGAGCGGCCCGTCGTGCTGATCAGCGGCGACCTGCACTGCGCCTGGCTGAACTCCGCCGCGTACCGGCGCTACGCCGTCGCTCCCGAGCCCGAGCTGTTGCGCGAGGACGCCTGCTTCGAGCTCGTCACCGCACTCGGAGCCCTCGGCGATGACGAGCTCGACGCGCTCGCCGACGCGGCGGCCCGGCGGGCTGCGGCCCGCGGGGTGGTCGGCGTCGTCGACCTCGAGATGCGCTGGAACGCGGGGGACTGGCCCCGTCGCGTCGACGGCGGAACCCGCTCCCTCCGCGTCGACACCGGCGTCTACCGCGACCACCTCGACCGCGCCCTCGCGGAGGGACTGCGCACGGGCGACGAGCTCGACGGCGGTGACGGCCTGCTGCGGATGGGCCCGCTGAAGGTCCTGATCGACGGCTCCCTCAACACGAGGACCGCCTACTGCGCCCACCCCTACGCCGACCACGACGGCTACGGCGTCCTCACCGTGGAGCCCGCCGAGCTGGACGAGCTGCTCGCCCGCGCGGCCGCCGGGGGCATCCGCTCCACCGTGCACGCGATCGGAGACGCCGCGGCGACGCTGGCTCTGGACGCGCTCGGCCGGGTCGGCGGGGGCCGGATCGAGCACGCTCAGCTGCTCGCGGAGACCGACCTTCCGCGGTTCGCCGCGCTCGGCGTGGAGGCCGGAGTGCAGCCCGCGCACGCGCTCGACGACCGCGAGGTGGCGGAGCGGTACTGGCCGGGACGCACCGGCCGGGCGTTCCCGCTGCGCTCGCTGCTCGACTCCGGGGCCCGCGTGGTGCTCGGCTCGGACGCTCCGGTCGCTCCGCTCGACCCGTGGGTCGCGATCTCGGCCGCGGTCGCGCGGGCGCTGCCGGGCGACGAGCCCTGGCATCCGGAGCAGCGGGTGAGCGTCGAGGAGGCGATCGTCGCCTCGACCCGAGTGCGCCGGCTCACGCCCGCGGCCGGCGATCCCGCCGATCTGGTGGTGGTCGACCGCGATCCGCTCGCCGCCGATGCAGGAGCCCTCCGATCCATGCCGGTCACCGCGACCCTCCTGGCGGGCCGCTTCACGCACGGCGGCTGACCCGCGCCCGTCGCGACTCCGGCTGCTCCGGATCGCGCGGACGGCCCGGGGAACGACGACGGCCCGCGGGATCCGAGGATCCGCGGGCCGGTCGAGGCGTGGTGCTCAGCTCTCGCTGACGTGGGCGAAGAGGAACCAGCGGTCCTTCTCGAGGCCGCGGCCGATCTCGATCGCGACGTCCTGGCTGCTCGCGTCGATCTCGGCGAGCTCGGCGATCGCCGTGTTGACGGTCGCGATGGCGACGTCCATCTGGCGGATGATCTCGACGATCGCGTTCTCGGAGCGCTGGAAGCCGGGGGTGAGGGGTTCGGACTGCGTCGCCGAGGCGACGGTCTGGATGCGGGCGTCGACCGGGAGGCCGAGGGCGACGACGCGCTCCGCGGCGAGGTCGGCCCACTCGATGGCGCGGCCGACGATCGCGTCGAGCAGCTCGTGGACGCCGATGAAGTTGGCGCCGCGGACGTGCCAGTGCGCCTGCTTGCCGTTGACGGCGAGCGCGGTCATCTCGACGACGACGGGGCTGAGGAACTGGGCGACTCCGGATGCGACATCCGGGTTCGACGAGGTGAGCGACGTGACGGACGTGGTGGACATCGTCTGGTCCTTTCGAGAGGGGGTGACTGATCGTCAACAGTACGCAGATCCCTCGGCGCCGCAAGGAAGCGCAGGCTCGGCTCAGTCCGGTGAAGGACAGGCTCACCTCTGTCGCGGAGGGGCGTCACGGGGGCTTCCCCCCGGGTGCCCGGAGCCGTGCCGCCGGTACGCTCGACCGGGTCGCGGCGGCGGCGGGAGCGGACAGGAGGCGCGGATGAGCGGAGCATCGACGGCCCTCGGCGAGGCCTCGCGCGCCTACCTCCGGCTCTGGCGCGGACTGCCCCGGGAGGTGCTCGCGCTGGTGGCCGCGATCCCGGTCGCCCTCCTCGGTGCCTTCTGCGCCGGCGTCGCGCTGGCCGTCGCGCTCGGGCTCGTCGGAGTCCTGATCGGCCTGGTGTTCCTGCCCGCCGCCCTCTACACGGCGCGCTTCTTCTCGCGGGCCGCCGTCGGCCTCGACGTGCTGGCCGGACGGCCCGCCGTCCCCCGGCCGCAGTGGCGGCGACCGCCCTCCGCCGTCACTCCCTCGACCTTCGCCCTCTACGGTCCGGTGATCGACGGGCACTACTGGCTCGCTCTCCTGCACACGCTCGTCGTGGCTCCGGTGCTCGCGCTGCTGTCCGGACTGCTCCTCGCGCTGTGGACCTGGGCGGGCCCGGGCACGGTGGCCGCCGCGCTCACGGGGGCCCCCGGTCCGGCCCGCCTGCTGGCCGAGAGCGGGGCCGCTCTGCTGGGCGCCCCGCAGCCTCCGGCGGGACTGGTCGCCGCGGCGACGGTCGCCACAACCGTCCTCTTCGTCTCGACCCTGCCGTTCGCCACCCGCGGCCTCTCCCTCCTGCACTGGCTGGTCGACCGTCTCCTGCTCGGCCCGTGGGAGTCGGAGGCGCTCCAGCGAGAGGTCGCCGAGCTGAGCGCTTCCCGCGGCGCAGCCGTCGCCGCCGAGGACCGCGCGCTGCGCCGGCTCGAGCGCGACATCCACGACGGCCCGCAGCAGCGCCTGATCCGGGTGCAGATGGACCTGGCCTCGGCCCGCAACCGACTCGCCGCCGACCCGGAGTCCGCCGCCCGCCTGGTCGACGAGGCTCGCGAGCACGTGCGCGCCGCGCTCGACGAGCTGCGCGCCCTCTCCCGCGGAGTGGCGCCGCCGATCCTGCAGGACCGGGGCTTCGAGGCGGCGGTGCACTCGCTCGCCGAGCTCAGCCCGGTGCCGGTCGAGGTCCTCACCGAGCACCCCGTGGCGGACGTGCCGCCCGAGGTCGAGCGCAGCGTCTACTTCGTCGTCGCCGAGCTGCTCGCCAACGTCTCCAAGCACTCCGGTGCCCGATCGGTGCGGGTGCATCTCGACACCCGCGACTCCGGCACTCCGGGGGAGCGCTGGCTCGACGCCTGGGTGGTCGACGACGGAGTCGGCGGGGCGTCGCCGGTCGCCGGTCACGGTCTCGAGGGGGTGGGCGGGCGCGTCCGGGGCCTGCGCGGGATCCTGAGCGTGGAGTCGCCGGTCGGCGGGCCGACCACGGTCGGGGTGCACGTCCCCTACCTCCCGGCCGTCCTATCCTGAGGGCGTGCCCGTGATCCGAGTCGCCATCGCCGAGGACTCGGTCCTCCTGCGCGAGGGCCTGGTCCGCCTCTTCGAGGACGCGGGGTTCGCCTCCGTCGGCGCCTTCGGGGACGCGGACGCCCTGCTCGCCGATCTGGCGCGGGACCCGGCCGGCGTCGACGTCGCCGTGCTCGACGTCCGGATGCCGCCGACCTTCCGCGACGAGGGCGTCCGCGGGGCGCTGGAGATCCGCCGGCGCTACCCGCAGGTGTCGGTCCTGCTGCTCAGCCAGTACGTCGAGGTCACCTACGCGCAGGAGCTGCTCGGCTCCGGCGACGGCGGACTCGGCTACCTCCTGAAGGACCGGGTCGCCTCCGTGGAGGAGCTGCGCGACGCCGTCGAGCGCGTCGCGGCGGGCGGAACCGTCCTCGACCCGCAGGTCGTCGCCTCGCTCCTGCAGCGCAACCGCGACCCGCTCGCCTCGCTGACCCCGCGGGAGCGGGAGGTGCTGGAGCAGATGGCCCAGGGGCGCACGAACGCGGGCATCGCCTCCGCTCTCTTCGTCGGCGTGGGCGCCGTGGAGAAGAACGTGACCGCGATCTTCCAGAAGCTCGGGCTCGAGGACTCGGGCTCCGACCACCGGCGGGTGCTGGCGGTCCTCGCCTTCCTGCGCGCCGGGCGCTGACCACCGGAGAAGAGGAGAACCCGATGCCGTCGAGTCCTGCGGAGGGCGCCCGCGTCCTCGCCCTGACCGGGGGACGCGCCCCGGAGATCGCCGACACCGCGTGGGTCGCTCCGGGCGCCACCGTGATCGGCTCCGTGCGCCTGGGGGAGCGGGCGAGCGTCTGGTACGGCGCCGTCCTGCGCGCCGAGCACGCGCGGATCGAGCTCGGCGCCGGCAGCAACCTCCAGGACGGCGTCGTCGTCCACGTCGACGCCGACTACGACGCGGTCATCGGCGCCGGAGTCTCGGTCGGGCACAACGCCGTGCTGCACGGCTGCACCCTCGAGGACGACGTGCTGGTCGGCATGAGCGCGACCGTCCTGAACGGGGCCGTCGTCGGCACCGGCTCGCTGATCGCCGCGGGCGCCGTCGTCCTCGAGGGGACGGTCGTCCCGCCGGGCTCGCTGGTGGCGGGCGTCCCCGGGAGGGTCCGGCGGGAGCTGACGGAGGAGGAGCGCGAGGGCATCCGCCGGAACGCCGCCTCGTACCTCGCCCTGACGGAGGAGCACCGCGGCGCGGTCGGCTGAGCACGCCCGGAACGCCTCGGAACGACGAAGAGCCCCGGACATCCGGGGCTCTTCGAGAGGAGAGGGGCTGACGAGAATCGAACTCGCATCATCTGTTTGGAAGACAGAGGCTTTACCACTAAGCTACAGCCCCGAATCGCTGGTCTGACGACCGCGAACCGGTGCGACCGGGTCTCTCGACCGGGCACCAGGACAGCGTAGTACATCGCGCGAGCACCGTGGACACCCCGGTCGTCCTCCGCCGCGCGGTTCCGGTCGCCGCTGCCGCGGTGCAGTACACTTGCGAAGGCCATTTCGGTGTGTCGCGCAAGCGCACGTGCGGGGACGGCTCGACGAGAGTCTCACGCACGGTGCCCAGGCCCGCGCATCCGGGGCGTAGCTCAGCTTGGCTAGAGCGCCCGCTTTGGGAGCGGGAGGTCGCAGGTTCGAATCCTGTCGCCCCGACCACGAGTACTCATCGTGACGACATCGACCCGTGACGACCGTCATCCGGCGCCGACACCAACCAGCACAGGAGATCCCCTCACGTGAAGACCACGGTAGAACAGCTGAGCCCGACCCGCGTGAAGCTCGCGATTTCGGTCACCCCGGACGAGCTCGGCCCCAGCATCACGCACGCCTACGGCCACATCGCCGAGCAGATCAACGTCCCCGGCTTCCGCAAGGGCAAGGTCCCGCCCGCCATCGTCGACCAGCGCGTCGGCAAGGCCGCGGTGCTCGAGCACGCGGTCAACGAGGGCCTCGACGGCTTCTACCGCGAGGCCGTCCGCGAGACCGAGGTCCGCCCCCTGGGCCGCCCGCAGGCCGACATCGTCGCCTGGCCGAGCGACAAGGACTTCACCGGCGACCTCGAGCTCGCCATCGAGGTCGACGTGCGCCCCGAGATCACCGTCCCGGACTACGACGGCATCGAGCTCACCGTCGAGGCGGCCGAGGTCACCGACGCCGACGTCGACGCCGAGCTGGACAAGCTCCGCAGCCGCTTCGGCACCCTGGTCACCGTGGACCGCCCGGCGAAGACCGGCGACTTCGCGCAGATCGACCTGGTCGCCTCCATCGACGGCGTCGAGGTCGACACCGCCAACGCCATCTCGTACGAGCTCGGCTCGGGCGAGCTGATCGAGGGCATCGACGAGGCGCTCGACTCGCTCACCGCGGGCGAGAGCACCACGTTCACCGCTCCGCTGCTCGGCGGCGACCACGCCGGCGAGCAGGCCGAGATCGCCGTCGCGCTCACCGCCGTCAAGGAGCGCGAGCTCCCCGAGGCCGACGACGACTTCGCGCAGATCGCCAGCGAGTTCGACACCATCGCCGAGCTGCGCGAGTCGCTCAAGGAGCAGGCCGCTCAGCAGAAGACCTTCGGCCAGGGCGGCGAGGCCCGCGAGAAGCTCGTCGAGGCGCTGCTCGCCCTCGTCGAGGTCCCCGTGCCCGCCGGTCTCGTCGAGGACGAGGTGCACCGCCACCTCGAGGGCGAGAACCGCCTCGAGGACGACGAGCACCGCGCCGAGGTCAAGGAGGCCAGCGAGAAGACCTTCAAGACGCAGATCCTCCTCGACCACGTCGTCGAGCAGGAGAAGGTCCAGGTCAGCCAGGACGAGCTCACGCAGTACCTCATCCAGGGTGCGGCGCAGTACGGCATGGAGCCGAACGAGTTCATCAAGATCCTGTCCGAGAACAACCAGATCGGCCAGATGGTCGGCGAGGTCGCCCGCAACAAGGCGCTCGCGATCGTCCTCGGCAAGGCGAAGGTCACCGACACCGAGGGCAACGCCGTCGACCTGACCGCGTTCACCGCGGTCCCCGGTGACGACGAGGCCGTCGAGGCCTCCGACGAGGCCGTCGCCTCGGACGAGACCGAGGTCGCGGAGGAGGCTCAGGCCGACGCCGACGCCGAGGTCCCCGCCGAGCCCGTCGCCGAGGAGCCCGCCGCCGAGGAGGAGCCCGCCCCGGCCCCCAAGAAGAAGCGCGCGCCGGCCAAGAAGAAGGCCGCCGCTCCCGCCGAGGAGACCCCGGCCGCGGAGTAGTCGCCGCGAGCACGTCAGGAGCCGCCCCCCGATCCGTCGGAGGGCGGCTCCTCTCGTTGGGGGGGCTCCGGTCCGCCCCGGGCGAACACGGGCGACTCCCGCTCCGCCCCGGGCGAACACGGCCGGATCGGCCTGGCGGCGTCCGATAGATTCGCCTCCGAAGCGACAACTGAAACGGAGCAATACATGGCCGACATGGTTATGCCCAACAGTGTTTTCGACCGCCTGCTCAAGGACCGGATCATCTGGCTCGGTTCCGAGGTGCGCGACGAGAACGCGAACGAGATCGCCGCGAAGCTCCTGCTCCTGGCAGCCGAGGACTCCGAGCGGGACATCTACCTCTACATCAACTCGCCCGGCGGCTCCATCACCGCGGGCATGGCGATCTACGACACGATGCAGTTCGTCCCGAACGACATCGTGACCGTGGGCATCGGGATGGCGGCCTCCATGGGCCAGCTGCTCCTCACCGCCGGAACCCAGGGCAAGCGCTACATCACCCCGAACGCGCGGGTGCTCCTCCACCAGCCGCACGGCGGCTTCGGCGGCACGGCCTCCGACATCCAGACCCAGGCGCAGCTCATCCTCGACATGAAGAAGCGCCTCGCCGAGATCACCGCCAAGGCGACCGGCAAGACCGTCGAGCAGGTCAACGAGGACGGTGACCGCGACCGCTGGTTCAGCGCCGAGGAGGCCCTCGCCTACGGCTTCGTGGACCACATCCGCTCGTCGGCGACCGACGTGGCCGGCGGTGGCGGAACCGCCATCGACGAGTAGTCCAGCGAACGCGCCGAGAGATCAGGAACAGACAATGACCACACCCACCTTCGGCGGAACGGCGTTCGGCTCCGGAGCCGCACCGTCCTCGCGCTACATCCTCCCCACGTTCGAGGAGCGCACGGCCTACGGCTACAAGCGCCAGGACCCGTACGCCAAGCTCTTCGAGGACCGCATCATCTTCCTCGGAGTCCAGGTCGACGACGCCTCCGCGGACGACATCATGGCCCAGCTCCTCGTGCTCGAGAGCCAGGACCCGGACCGCGACATCGTCATGTACATCAACTCGCCCGGTGGCTCCTTCACCGCGATGACGGCGATCTACGACACGATGCAGTACATCCGCCCGCACATCCAGACGGTCGTGCTCGGCCAGGCCGCCTCGGCCGCCGCCGTGCTCACCGCCGCGGGAACGCCCGGCAAGCGCCTCGCGCTGCCGAACGCGCGCATCCTCATCCACCAGCCCGCCGTGCAGCAGGGCGGGGGCCAGGCCTCGGACATCGAGATCCAGGCCGCCGAGATCATGCGCATGCGCGAGTGGCTCGAGGAGACGCTGTCGCACCACTCGAACCGCTCGATCGAGCAGGTCAAGAAGGACATCGACCGCGACAAGATCCTCGGCGCGAGCGACGCGCTCGAGTACGGGCTGATCGACCAGGTGCTCACCAGCCGCAAGAGCCTCCCGGCTCTCACGGCGTAGGGCGTCCAGGAGGGGCCGGGTGGCGGAGCGATCCGCCGCCCGGCCCCTCTCTGCGTCCTCCGTCGCCGTAGCAAAGCGCCACACGAGGCGCAAGGCACGGCGAATCCGGCCCGCCTGCCGAGCCCTCGCGGCTCAGCGGCTAGGCTCGGAGCAGTGTCAGGGGGCTCGTCCCGCTCGCACCGGCCGGAGCTCCGGGCTCCGTTGCACGACCGACCGACGCACGACAGACGCACGACAAGGAAGTGGGGCATCCCCGTGGCACGTATTGGCGAAAGCGCCGACCTGCTGAAGTGCTCCTTCTGCGGCAAGAGCCAGAAGCAGGTCCAGCAGCTCATCGCGGGACCGGGCGTCTACATCTGCGACGAGTGCGTCGAGCTCTGCAACGAGATCATCGAGGAGCGCCTCTCCGAGTCGAGCGAGGAGACGAGCCACGAGTTCGACCTCCCGAAGCCGAAGGAGATCTTCGGCTTCCTCGAGGAGTACGTGATCGGGCAGGAGCAGGCCAAGAAGGCCCTCGCCGTCGCCGTGTACAACCACTACAAGCGCGTGCGGGCCCGCAACACCATCACCGCCGCCGACGCGATCCACGACGAGGTCGAGATCGCCAAGAGCAACATCCTGCTCATCGGCCCCACGGGCTGCGGGAAGACCTACCTCGCCCAGACCCTCGCGAAGCGCCTCAACGTGCCCTTCGCCGTCGCGGACGCCACGGCCCTCACCGAGGCGGGCTACGTCGGCGAGGACGTCGAGAACATCCTCCTCAAGCTCATCCAGGCCGCCGACTACGACGTCAAGCGTGCCGAGACCGGCATCATCTACATCGACGAGGTCGACAAGATCGCGCGGAAGGCCGAGAACCCCTCGATCACGCGCGACGTCTCGGGCGAGGGAGTGCAGCAGGCGCTGCTCAAGATCCTCGAGGGCACCGTCGCCTCCGTGCCCCCGCAGGGCGGGCGGAAGCACCCGCACCAGGAGTTCATCCAGATCGACACGACGAACGTCCTCTTCATCGTCGCCGGCGCCTTCGCCGGACTCGAGGACATCATCTCGTCGCGGGCGGGCAAGCGCGGCATCGGCTTCGGCGCCCCGCTGCACAACAAGGAAGACGAGATCAACATCTTCAGCGAGGTCCTCCCGGAGGACCTGCACAAGTTCGGGCTGATCCCCGAGTTCATCGGGCGCCTCCCCGTCGTCACGACGGTCACGCAGCTCGACCAGGACGCGCTCATGCAGATCCTCACCGAGCCGCGCAACGCGCTCGTGAAGCAGTACCAGCGGATGTTCGAGATCGACGGCGTCGAGCTCGAGTTCGACCGGGGCGCTCTCGAGGCCATCGCGGACCTGGCGGTCCTCCGCCAGACCGGAGCTCGCGGACTGCGCGCCATCCTCGAGGAGGTGCTCGGCCCGATCATGTTCGAGGTGCCCTCCTCGGACGAGGTGGCGCGCGTCGTCGTCACCCGCGCCGCGGTGCTCGACAACGCGGCCCCGACGATCGTGCCCCACGCTCCCCGTCGCCAGGAGAAGAGCGCCTAGTCGCTCCCCGCCCCGCTCTGCCAGTTCACCGCGATTGGCCCGGCGGATCGTCGGGCGAGGCGCTCCCGCTTCCCTAACCTGGCGGAGCGCGCCGACGGCGCGTCCGGTCGCCTCGGTGCCGGTCGATCCTCCGGGAGGCTCCGCCATCGTCCAGCCGCTGCTCGCCGGGATCGTCGCCGCCCTGACCGGCTTCTCGAGCTCGTTCGCGATCGTGCTCGCCGGGGTGGTCGCGGTGGGCGCCACCGACGTGCAGGCCGCGTCGGGCCTCCTCGCCGTCTGCGTGCTGCAGGGGGTCCTCTGCATCGTGCTGAGCATCCGCTACCGCGTGCCGATGACCTTCGCCTGGAGCACGCCGGGCGCCGCCCTGCTGGCCGCGACCGCGACGCTCCCCGGCGGCTTCGACCGCGCGGTCGGGGCGTTCCTGGTCGCCTCCGCTCTGCTGGTGGTCACCGGGCTGTGGCCGGCGCTCGGGAGGCTCGTCGCGCGCATCCCGCGGCCGCTCGCGAACGCCATGCTCGCGGGCATCCTGTTCCCGCTCGTCCTGGCGCCGGTGCGCGCGGCGGTCGAGATCCCCGCGCTCGCGCTGCCGGTGATCCTGCTCTGGCTGCTGCTCCTGCGGCTCCTGCCCCGCTGGGCGGTGCCGGCCGCGATCGCCCTGGCGATCGTGCTGCTGATCGTGACGGACGGCGCGGCACTCGCCGGTGCGCCACTGCTCCCCGTGCCGCAGTTCGTCGCTCCGGTGTTCGAGATCGGAGCGATGGTCGGGATCGGCCTGCCGCTCTACGTGGTCACCATGGCCGGGCAGAACATCCCGGGCATCGCGGTGCTGACGAGCTTCGGCTTCCCGGCCCACTCGCGTCCCGGGATCGTCTCGACCGGTGCTCTCTCCGGGGTCTCGGCGATCTTCGGCGGCGTGCCGATCAACTACGCCGCGCTCAGCGCCGCGCTGACCGCGGGTCCCGAGGCCTCGCCGCGGCCGGAGCAGCGCTGGGTCGCCTCGGTCTCGGCGGGCGCCTCCTACCTCGTGCTGGGCGTGTTCGCCGGAGCGGCCGCCGCGCTGGTGTCCTCCGCGAGCCCGCTGCTGATCGAGGCGGTCGCCGGTCTGGCGCTGCTGGGGGTGTTCGTGTCGGCGGTGCAGGCCGCTGTGGAGGACGCGCGGCTGCGGCTGCCGGCGGCGGCGACGCTCCTGGTCACCGCCTCCGGCACGACCATCGCGGGGATCGGCTCGGCCTTCTGGGGCCTGGTCGTGGGACTCGTCCTCCTCGCCTGGCTCGTCCCCCGGCGCCGCTAGAGGAGGCCGCGGCGCGCGAGCAGCGGCTCGGTCCGCGCATCCCGCCCGCGGAACGCGCGGTACGCGTCGAGCGGATCGCGGGAGCCGCCGAGCTCGAGTACCCCGCGGCGGAAGCGCTCGCCCGCCGAGCGGTCGAGGCCGCCGTTCTCCTCGAACCACTCGACCGTGTCCGCGTCGAGGATCTCGCTCCAGATGTAGGAGTAGTAGCCCGCGGAGTAGCCGCCGGAGAAGACGTGCGCGAAGTACGTGCTGCGGTAGCGGGGCGGCACGGCGGGAAGGAGGAGGCCCGCGCCGTCGAGCACGTCGCGCTCGAAGGCGGCCGCGTCGCGCGGCTCGACCGGGGCCGGCAGGGAGTGCCAGGCGAGGTCGAGCAGGGCGGACGCCAGGTACTCGCTCGTCGCGAAGCCCTCGCCCCACAGCGCGGACGCCTCGAGGCGCTCGACGGTCCCCGCGGGCAGGGCCTCGCCGGTCTCGACGTGGCGGGCGTACTCGGCGAGGAGCCCGGGGCGGCGCACCCACGTCTCGTTCACCTGGCTCGGGAACTCGACGAAGTCCCGGAACACCGCGGTACCGGCGAAGCGCGGGTACCGCGTGCTCGCGAACAGGCCGTGCAGGGCGTGCCCGAACTCGTGGAAGAGCGTCTCCACCTCGTCGAGGCTGAGAAGGGCGGGCTCGCCCGGGCCCGGAGCCGACAGGTTCAGGTTGTTCACGACGACGGCGGAGTCGCCGAGCAGTGAGGTGCGGCTGGACAGGGAGTTCATCCACGCCCCGCCGCGCTTCGAGTCGCGGGTGAAGGGATCGAGCAGGAACAGGCCCAGCGGCGTCCCGTCCTCCTCGTGCACCTCGAACACGCGGACGTGCTCGCTGTAGCCGGCCAGGTCGCTCCGCTCCGAGAAGCGGACGCCGTAGAGACCGGTGGCGGCGGCGAACACGCCGTGCCGGAGCACCCGCTCCAGCTCGAAGAAGGGACGCAGTGCGCTGGAGTCGACGGAGTAGCTCTCCGACCGCACGCGCTCCTCGTAGTAGGCGCGATACCACGCCTCGATCGTGAAGCGCGGCGCTCCGGCGGCGTCCTGCTCGGCGTCGGCGGAGGCCTGCATCCGCTCGAGCTCGATCCTCGCGTTCCGGGCGGCGGGAGCGGCGAGCTCGTGCAGCAGCGACAGGACGCGCTCCGGCGAGCCCGCGGTCTGGCCCGAGATCACGAACTCGGCGTGCGAGGCCGCGCCCAGCAGAGCTGCGCGCTCGGCCCGCAGCGCGACGATCTGCTGCAGAGTCGCGGTGGTGTCGTGCGGCCCGCCTTCCGCACCGCGGCCGACAGAGGCGCGCAGGACGCGCTCGCGGACGCCGCGGTCGCGCAGACGCGCGAGCCAGGGGTGGCCGGAGTAGAGGGGCAGGGTGATCAGCCAGCCATCGACGCCGCGGTCGGCGGCGGCGCGCGCGGCGGCGGAGACGTCGGACTCGTCGAGCCCGTCGAGGCCGGCGACGTCCTCGAGGAGGACCGCCCGGTCGTTCGACTCGGCGAGCAGGTCCTTCTCGAAGCGCGTGGTCAGGGTCGACAGCTGCTCGTTCAGCTCGCCGAGCCGTGCCTTCCCCGCGTCGTCGAGGAGCGCACCGGAGCGCTCGAACCCGGTGATCCTCCGCTCGAGGAGGTAGGCCGTCTCGGCGTCGAGGTCGAGCTCCGACGACTGCTCGGCGAGGGTGCGGAGCCGGGCGAACAGGCGCGGGTCGAGGCTGATCGCATCGCTGTGGGCCGAGAGCAGCGGAGCGAGCTCGGCCTCCAGAGCGTCGGTGAGCGGAGTGCGGTCGGAGGCGGCGACGGTGAAGAAGACGGCGCTCACCCGGCGCAGCTCGCGGCCCGCCCGCTCGAGGGCGACGAGGGTGTTCTCGACGGTCGGCGGCTCGGAGGCGCCGGCGATCGCGTCGATCTCGGCGCGGTGCCGGCGGAGGGCCTCGAGGAACGCCGGGCGGTAGGCCTCGGGGTCGACGGCGGCGAAGTCGGGGAGCCCGTGGGGGAGTCCGCTCGGCTCGAGCAGGACGGCGACGGGATCGGGAGCGCTCATCCTGCGAGCCTAGAGCGCGAGCGGGGGAGCGGGCTCCGACTCAGGATCGCAGGACGCGCGCGCTCACCGGACTCGACGACCGCGCCGCGAAGGGGCGTCAGCCCCAGTCGTCGTCGTCCTCGCCCTCCACGCGGCCCTGCGGCTGCGTGATGTAGGCAGCGTCCTCGTCAGGACGGTAGGTGATCGTCGTGCCGTCGTCGAGTTCGAGGACGGGCCTGCCCTCGAGCCAGGTGAGCGTCCAGCGCCAGTCGGCGGTCGCCGTGCCGGCCGCGGTGAGCTCGCCCTCGACGTCGCCGATGGCGGTGACGACGATCTCGGGGAGGGTCTGCGGCGGCACCTGGCCGACCGACCAGCGGGTTCCGAGCTGCATGGGAGGGGTCCTCTCGGCGGTGGGGAGGGAGGCGGGACCATTCCCGCCTCCCGGGAGCGGCGCTACGCCTCGGTCTCGAGCTCGATGCCGACCGCGAGGGCGTCGCCCTCGGCGAAGTCGAGCGTCGCGATCCTGCCGACGGCCGCGAGGTCTCCCGCGGCGAGTCGGAGAGACGCGACGAGCTCGGCGGGCGCCGTCACCAGGGCGGAGCGGGCCGGCGTCTTCTGCGAGGCCTTCGCATCGGTCTTCGCGCGCCGGATGGCCGTGAGGACCGAGCTCGCCGCGGCCAGGACGGCGGGGTCGCCGCCCAGGCCCTCGACGGCCGGCCAGGGGCGCAGGTGCACCGAGTCGTCGTGCGACCACGACCAGGTCTCCTCCGTCGCGAACGGCAGGAACGGCGCGAACAGGCGCTGGAGGACGTCGAGCGCCCGGTGCAGGGCGGCGGCGGCGGACGCGCCGTCCTCGCTGTACGCGCGCTCCTTCACCAGCTCCAGGTAGTCGTCGCAGAACGTCCAGAAGAACGCCTCCGTCGTCTCGAGGGCGCGGGCGTGGTCGTAGTTCTCGAGCGCCGTCGTCGCGTCGGCGACCACGGTGTCGAGGGTGGCCAGCATGCTGAGGTCGAGAGGGTCGGTGACCTCGGCGCCCTCGGCGAGAGGGAAGCCGTGGATGAACTTCGCCGCGTTGAGGATCTTGATCGCCAGTCGGCGGCCGATCTTGATCTGCGTCGGGTTCTGCGGGTCGAAGGCCGCGTCGGTGCCCAGGCGCGAGGAGGCGGCCCAGTAGCGGACCGCGTCCGAGCCGTGCTGCTCGAGCATCGCGGCGGGAGTGACCACGTTGCCCTTCGACTTCGACATCTTCTTACGGTCGGGGTCGACGATGAAGCCGGACACGGTCGCCGTGCTCCACGGGGCGCGGCCGTCCTCGAGCTGCGAGCGCAGGAGGGTCGAGAAGAGCCAGGTGCGGATGATGTCCTGGCCCTGCGGGCGCAGGTCGTAGGGAGCGACCAGCTGCCAGAGCTCGTCGTCCCGCTCCCAGCCGCCCGCGAGCTGCGGGGTCAGCGAGGAGGTCGCCCAGGTGTCCATCACGTCGAGCTCGCCCTGGAAGCCGCCCGCCGCTCCGCGCTGGTCCTCCGTGTAGCCGGGGGCCGGGTCGCTGGAGGGATCCACCGGCAGCGCCGCCTCGTCCGGCACGATCGGGGAGTCGAAGACGGGGTTGCCGTCGCCGTCGAGCGGGTACCACACCGGGATCGGCACGCCGAAGAAGCGCTGGCGCGAGATCAGCCAGTCGCCGGAGAGGCCGTTCACCCAGTTCTCGTAGCGGACGCGCATGAACTCCGGCACGAAGCGCACGTCGCGGCCGAGCTCCAGCAGGCGCTCCTTGAGCACCGCGTCGCGAGCGCCGTTGCCGATGTACCACTGGCGGGTCGACACGATCTCGAGCGGCTTGTCGCCCTTCTCGAAGAACTTGACCTGGTGGGTGATGGGGCGCGGGTCGCCGACCATCTCGCCGGACTCCTTCAGCAGCGCCACGACGGCCTGCTTCGCGGAGAAGACGGTCTTGCCGGCGAGCTGCTCGTACGCGGCGCGGCCCCCGTCGCTCGTGATCGCGGCGGGCGCCTCCGAGATCAGGCGGCCGTCGAAGCCGATGATCGCGCGGTTGGGCAGGTCGAGCTCGCGCCACCAGACCACGTCCGTGATGTCGCCGAAGGTGCAGATCATCGCGATGCCCGAGCCCTTGTCCTTCTGCGCGAGGTGGTGCGCGAGCACCGGGACCTCGACGTCGAAGAGCGGCGTGCGGACGGTGGTGCCGAACAGCGGCTGGTAGCGCTCGTCGTCGGGGTGCGCGACGAGGGCGACGCAGGCCGGCAGCAGCTCGGGACGGGTCGTCTCGATGAAGACGTCCTCGCCGCCCTCGCGGTGGAAGCCGAGGCGGTGGTAGGCGCCGGGCTGGTCCTTGTCCTCGAGCTCCGCCTGGGCGACGGCGGTCCGGAAGGTGATGTCCCAGAGCGTCGGGGCCTGCGCCTGGTAGGCCTCGCCTCGGGCGAGGTTGCGGAGGAAGGCGCGCTGCGAGGCGGCCTGCGACTCGTCGCCGATGGTCCGGTAGCTCTGCGACCAGTCGACGGACAGGCCGAGGGCCCGCCAGACGTCCTCGAACTGCTTCTCGTCCTCGACGGTGAGGCGCTCGCACAGCTCGACGAAGTTGCGGCGCGAGATCGGCTTCTGGTCGGCGGCCTTGCTGCTCTTGTTGTCGCCGCCCTCGAACGGAGGCGTGAAGCCGGGCTCGTAGGGGAGCGTCGGGTCGCAGCGCACACCGTAGTAGTTCTGCACGCGGCGCTCGGTGGGCAGGCCGTTGTCGTCCCAGCCCATCGGGTAGAAGACGCTCTTGCCGCGCATCCGCTGGAACCGCGCGACGACGTCGGTGTGCGTGTAGGAGAAGACGTGCCCGATGTGCAGCGACCCGGACGCGGTGGGCGGCGGGGTGTCGATCGAGTAGACGTCGGCGCGGGTGAGGCCGGTGCGGTCGAACCGGTAGGTCCCGTCGATCTGCCAGCGGAGGCCCCACGTGCCCTCCAGGCCCTCGAGGGCGGGCTTCGCGGGGAGGCGGTCGGCGAGGGTCATGATGCTCCGGTTCGCTATGGGCGGCACCGTGTCGGTGGTGATGGTGCCTGGATGGGGGCTCCGGGGCGAGTCGCCCGCCGGCCGCGACGATTCTACCGGAGCGGCGGGAGCCGGGTCAGTCGACGACGGGGGTGAAGCCGGCGCGGACGGGCGCGAGCGCCTCGTCGAGATAGGGCACGAGCTCGCCGCGGGTGGGGCCCGCCGCGGCCCACGCCTGCACGGCCGCCACCGCGGCTCCGACGCTCGCGTAGGCGATGGCGCGCGAGAGGTGCGAGGGCAGCGGGCGCGCGCTCCGCTCCTCCACGAAGCGGGCGATCACGGCCGCCTGCCGGGCGAGGCGGCCGAGGGCCGACGCCTGCAGCTCGTGGACGCTGCCGATCATCTCGGACTGGGTGAGCACCCACGGCACCGTCGCGGGTCCGAAGCCGGAGCCGATCGCGAGCAGCGCGTCGCCGAGCGCGTCCATCACCGGCGCCTCTGCCGCCGTCTCGGCCAGCGCCTCCGGGAGCTCGGCCAGCCGGTCGTCGACCAGCACCCAGAAGACGTCGCTCTTGGACTCGAAGTAGTTGAAGAAGGTGTTGCGCGAGACCCCCGCCCGCTGGGCGATCTGCTCGATCGTCGTGCCCGCGTAGCTCTGCTCGACGAAGAGGTCCAGTGCGGCGTCCTCGAGCATGGAGCGCGACGACGCGCGGGGTCGTCCGCGCTGCACTCCTCGCACCATGAACCGCTCCTGCTCCGCTTCCCCCGACGCGCTAGGATAGCGCCGGACGACTTCGACCCGGCCATCACCGGTGAGTCTCCGGAAGAACGGCGCCGGCTCCGGCCTGCGCCCAGTAGACCCGGACGGGTGCGGCCCGTGACAGCCGATCGAGTGGGAACGCGTCAGCGGGCACTCCTCCGGGAGCGACCGGCCGACCGGTCCAAGCGAGGTGGTACCGCGACCCGGCCCGGGGTCTGAGATCCGGGCGGGCCGTCCTCGTGCAGACCAGCAGCACTGCCAGGAGACCGCACGTGACCTACCCCCTGACCCCGCCCACCTCGCTTGGACCGGTCGGCCGGTCGCTCCCGGAGGAGTGCCCGCTGACGCGTTCCCACTCGATCG
>NZ_PSUU01000031.1:0-49418 GCF_002932015.1 Rathayibacter sp. AY1H3 | reverse complement strand
CGCGCGGTTCCAGCGGATGCGCGGCAAGAGCGTCTTCTACCCGATGGGCTGGGACGACAACGGCCTGCCCACCGAGCGCCGCGTGCAGAACTACTACGGGCACCTCCTCACCGGCTACGCCAAGGACGTCTTCCCCCGCTTCGAGACCATGCGCGGACGGCAGGTGCACCGCCGCTTCGGCTGGGACACCCACGGCCTGCCCGCCGAGCTCGAGGCGGAGCGGCAGCTCGGCATCACCGACAAGTCCCAGATCGAGGAGATGGGCGTCGCGGCCTTCAACGCCGCCGCGAAGGAGTCGGTGCTGCGCTACACCGGGGAGTGGCAGGACTACGTCACCCGCCAGGCGCGCTGGGTCGACTTCGACGACGACTACAAGACGCTCGACCCCACCTTCATGGAGTCGGTGATCTGGGCGTTCAAGCAGCTCTACGACAAGGGCCTCGCCTACGAGGGCCACCGCGTGCTGCCGTACTGCTGGCGCGACCAGACGCCGCTCTCAAACCACGAGCTGCGGATGGACGACGACGTCTACAAGATGCGCCAGGACCAGACGGTCACCGTCACCTTCCCGCTGGTCGGCGAGACGGCGGAGGCGCTCCAGCTGACGGCGGTCCGCGCTCTCGCGTGGACGACGACGCCGTGGACGCTGCCGACGAACCTCGCGCTCGCCGTCGGGCCCGACATCGAGTACGCGGTCGTCCCCGCCGGCCCGAACGGCGCGGCCGACGGCAGGGGCGAGCCCGAGGAGCGCGAGCTCTCGGCCGAGTACCTGCTCGCCATCGACCAGGTCGGCGCCTACGCGAAGGACCTCGGCTATCCGGACGCGGAGTCGGCCCTGGCCGCCGTCTCGCGCACCCACCGGGGCTCCGAGCTCGAGGGGATCAGCTACGACCGCCTCTGGGACCACTACGCGGACACCGAGGCCTGGGGCACGCAGAACGCGTGGCGCATCCTCGTCGCCGACTACGTGACCACCAGCGAGGGCACCGGCATCGTGCACCAGGCGCCCGCCTACGGCGAGGACGACCAGAAGGTCTGCGAGGCGGCGGGCATCCCCGTCATCATCTCGGTCGACGACGGCGGCCGCTTCCTGCCGCAGATCAGCGAGGTCGCCGGCCTCCAGGTCTTCGACGCGAACAAGCCCCTCACGCAGCTCCTGCGCGCGGGCCACCGGCTTCTCCGCCAGGCGAGCTACGAGCACTCGTACCCGCACTGCTGGCGCTGCCGCAATCCGCTGATCTACAAGGCGGTCTCGAGCTGGTTCGTCCGCGTCACCGCGATCCGCGACCGCATGGAGGAGCTCAACCAGGAGATCACCTGGGTCCCCGAGAACGTCAAGGACGGCCAGTTCGGCAAGTGGCTCTCGGGCGCGCGCGACTGGTCCATCAGCCGCAACCGCTACTTCGGCTCGCCGATCCCGGTGTGGAAGAGCGACGACCCGGAGTACCCGCGGATCGACGTCTACGGCTCGCTGGACGAGCTGGAGCGCGACTTCGGCGTGCGCCCGGACGACCTGCACCGGCCGTTCATCGACGAGCTGACCCGCCCGAACCCCGACGACCCGACCGGGCGCTCGACGATGCGCCGGATCAGCGACGTCCTCGACGTCTGGTTCGACTCCGGATCGATGCCCTTCGCCCAGGTGCACTACCCGTTCGAGAACGCGGACTGGTTCGACACCCACAACCCGGCGGACTTCATCGTCGAGTACATCGGGCAGACACGCGGCTGGTTCTACACGCTGCACGTGCTCTCCTCCGCGCTCTTCGACCGCCCGGCGTTCCGTAAAGTTGTCAGCCAAGGCATCGTGCTTGGCAACGACGGGCAGAACTTGTCCAAGTCGCTGCGCAACTACCCGGACGTGGCCGAGGTCTTCGACCGCGACGGCTCCGACGCCATGCGGTGGTTCCTGATGTCGAGCCCGGTCCTCCGGGGCGGCAACCTCGTCGTGACGGAGGAGGGCATCCGCGAGGGCGTCCGCCAGGTGCTGCTGCCGCTGTGGAGCACCTGGTACTTCTTCTCCCTCTACGCCAACGCCTCGGCGGGCGGCGGCTACGAGGCGACCAGGCGCACCGGCTCCGAGGACGTCCTCGACCGCTACCTGCTGGCCAAGACCCGCGATCTGGTCGAGACCGTGACCGGCCGGCTCGAGGCGCTGGACTCCACACTCGCGGCCGCCGCGCTCCGCGACTTCAGCGACGTGCTGACGAACTGGTACGTGCGCCGCTCCCGCGACCGCTTCTGGCAGGGCGTCGACGAGGACGGCCGCGGATCGGAGGCGTTCGACACGCTCTACACGGTCCTCGAGACCGTGTGCCGCGTCGCCGCCCCGCTCCTGCCTCTCGTCACGGAGCAGATCTGGCAGGGCCTGACCGGCGGCCGCAGCGTCCACCTCACCGACTGGCCGGAGGCGGACGAGTTCCCCGCCGACCCGGCGCTCGTGCACGCGATGGACGCGGTCCGCGGCATCTCGTCCACCGCGCTCTCCCTCCGCAAGCAGGCCGGGCTCCGCGTCCGCCTGCCGCTCGCGCGCCTGACCGTGGTGGTCGCCGACGCCGCCGAGCTCGCGCCGTTCGAGGCGATCCTCCGCGACGAGCTGAACGTGAAGGAGGTGTCGCTGGTGCCGCTGGTCGACTCCAGCGCCACCGACTACGGCGTCACCTCCCGTCTCGCGGTCAACGCGCGCGCCGCCGGGCCCCGGCTCGGCAAGGGCGGGCAGACCGTGATCAGGGCCGCCAAGGCCGGCGACTGGAGCGAGACGGACGGCGTCGTCTCCGCCGGCGGCGTCGAGCTGGTCGAGGGCGAGTACGAGCTCACGCTCGAGGTCGGCGGCTCGGCCGGCGACGACCGCGCCATCGCCCTGCTCCCGCGCGGGGGCTTCGTGCTCCTCGACACGGCGACCACCCCCGAGCTCGAAGCGGAGGGGCTCGCCCGCGACCTCATCCGCGCGGTGCAGGACGCCCGCAAGGCGGCCGGGTTCGAGGTCAGCGACCGGATCGTCCTGGAGGTCGTGCTCGATGAGCCGAGCCTGCAGGCGCTCGAGCCGCACGCGCTCTGGATCGCGGAGGAGACCCTCGCGACCGGATGCGCGTTCACTCCGCTCACCACGGCTCTCGAGGGCGGCGAGGGCGCGATCGCCGTCGGCCCCGCGGGCACCGCCATCATCCGCGTCGAGAAGGTCGAGGCCGCCGATGTCTGATCCGTTCGAGCCGGACGACGCCGACCGCGCGGCCGCCGACGCCGTCTACGCCGCGCTGCTGGAGCGCCTGGGCGAGGCGAGCGTCCGCCCGCGCCTCGCTCCGACCCGGCGCGCCGTCGAGATCCTCGGCGACCCGCAGCGCGCCTACCCGGTGATCCAGATCGCCGGAACCAACGGCAAGACCTCGACCAGCCGGATGATCGAGAGCCTGCTGCGCGCCCACGGGCTGCGGGTGGGCCTGTTCACCAGTCCGCACCTCGAGCGCTTCAACGAGCGCATCGTCATCGACGGAGAGCCGATCTCGGACCGGAGCCTCGCCGACAACTGGCAGGACGTCGAGCCGTACCTGCGGATGACCGACGCCGAGCTGGCCGAGCAGGGCGAGGCGCCGCTGTCCTTCTTCGAGGCGATCACCGTCCTGGCCTACTCGGCCTTCGCCGACGCGCCGGTCGATGTGGCCGTCGTCGAGGTGGGGATGGGCGGCGAGTGGGACTCGACGAACGTCGCCGACGCGCAGGTCGCCGTCTTCACCCCGATCGCCCTCGACCACACCAACCGCCTCGGCTCGACGACCGAGGAGATCGCGCGCACCAAGTCGGGCATCGTCAAGCCGCTCGCCTCGGTGGTCACCGCGAGGCAGGTCCCGGAGGCGGAGGCGGTGCTGCGGCACGCGGCCGAGGCCACCGAGTCGACGATCGTCGTCGAGGGGGCGGAGTTCGACGTCGAGTCGACGACCGTCGCCGTCGGCGGCCAGGTCGTCACCGTCCGGGGACTCGTCACCACGTACGAGCAGCTGCTGCTGCCGTTCTTCGGCGACCACCAGGCCGAGAACGCCGCCGTGGCCGTCGCCGCGGTCGAGACGTTCCTGGGAGGCGGGACGCAGGAGCTCACCGGCGACGTCCTCGACGAGGGCTTCGCCGCCGCGACCTCCCCGGGCCGCCTGCAGCTCGTCGGACTCGCTCCGCGCACCGTCGTCGACGCGGCGCACAACCCGCACGGTGCCGCGTCCCTCGCCGCCGCTCTCGGCCGCTACTTCGACTTCGACCGCGTGACGGCCGTCCTCGGCGTGCTGGCCGAGAAGGACGCCGAGGGGATCCTCCGGGAGCTCCGCCCCGTGGTGGACGAGCTGATCGTGACCACGGCGCCGAGCGATCGGGCGATGCCCGCCGAGGAGCTCGCCGCACTCGCCCGCACCGTGTTCCCGGAGGAGGCGGTCCGCGTCGCCGACGACCCGCTCGGTGCTCTCACGGCCGGTCGCGTCCTCGCGGCGCGCACCGACAAGGGCGCCCTGCTGGTCACGGGCTCGATCACCCTCGTCGGCCGCACGATCACCGCGGCCCGCGACGAGAACTGGCTGGGCGCGTGAGGGCCGGACGCCCGCGGCGCTCGCGGACCGTCCGGGAGAGCCTCGGCTCGATCGTGCTCGGCTTCGAGGCGGTCATCGTCTTCCTCGCCACCCTGGTGGCCTTCGGGCTGAAGGCGGCCGACCCCGTGGTCGTGCTGGTCGGGGGAGCGGTGGTCTGCCTCGCGCTCGTCGCCACTCTGGGCCTGCTGAACCGGCCGGTCGGCTTCCGCATCGGCTGGGTGCTCCAGTTCGTTATCGTGGCCTCGGGCCTGCTGGTCCCGATCATGTACGTGATCGGCGCCGCCTTCGTGGCGCTGTGGACGTACTGCATGGTGACCGGCACCCGCCTCGACGCTCAGACGCGCCGGGCGGCGGAGCCCACCGACCCCACCGAAGGAGACCGCTGAACCATGGCCACCCAGGAGACCCTCGTCCTCGTCAAGCCCGACGGCGTCGCCCGCAACCTCACCGGCGAGATCCTCCGCCGCATCGAGGCGAAGGGCTACTCCCTCGTCGACGTGAAGCTCGTCGAGGCCGACCGCGAGCTGCTCGCCGCCCACTACGCCGAGCACGAGGGCAAGCCCTTCTACGAGCCGCTCGTCGAGTTCATGGAGAGCGGCCCGATCGTCGCCCTGCGCATCGCGGGCGACCGCGTGATCGAGGGCTTCCGCGCCCTCGCCGGCACCACCGACCCGACCACGGCCGCTCCCGGCACCATCCGCGGCGACCTCGGCCGCGACTGGGGCCTCAAGGTCCAGCAGAACCTCGTGCACGGGTCCGACTCCGAGGAGTCGGCCGCGCGCGAGCTCGGCCTCTGGTTCGCCTGAGCCGCTCGGCCGCCTGCCTCTGACGACGTCCGTCAGAGGTAGGCGAGCACGTTCAGCCTCACCTGCGCGACCACCGCGATCAGCAGGTAGCAGAGCAGCGTGATGAACGGGACCCAGCCGTAGGCGGCACCGGCGAAGCGGCGCACCCCGGCGGGGACGGGGAACACGCCCTCACGGAGGTTGCGGAGCGTGACCAGCCAGAAGCCCGGGATGACGACGGCCCAGGTGAGCATGCACCAGGGGCAGAGGGTTCCGAGCGCGAAGACGCTCGTCGCGATGAGCCAGCCCACGAACACCAGGGCCAGCAGGAAGCCGACGTTGAAGGCCGCCCAGAACCACCGGTCGAACCGGGCGCCCGCGAGCAGGCCCAGCCCCACCACGATCGGCGCGATCCAGGCCGCCAGGCCGATGAGGGGGTTCGGGAAGCCGAAGACCGCGCCCTGCGCCGAGTTCAGGTTCGCACTGCACTGCACGAGCAGGCTGAAGTCGCAGCCGAGGCCCGCATCGGGGTTCTCGAGAGCGGCGAACTTGTCGTTCGTGAGGGCGAAGGCGGCGGTCCAGCCGATCACGCCGAGGACGATCAGCAGGACGGCGAAGAGGACGGGGCGCTGCTGCATGGGGGCGTCGCGCACCCCGGGATCGCTGGACACCGGGGGATTATGGCACGCGCCGGATCGGCGCCTCTGGGAATGCGTGCGATAATCGGAGCCGTCGGTCCGGGGGACCCCGCATCGACGCGAAGAAGGTTTACCGGGCGAGCACCGGGCCACAGGAGATCGACAGCGTTCCGCGAATGGACGCGCCGGATCTCCGCTCCGCCGGGAGTCGACCGCAGGTCGCACCGCGGAGGAGCGCGTGTCGGATAGTCAGTTCCGAGAGTGCAGCTGCAACCGGAGTCCCGCGCCACGAGCGCGACGGGACCGGGGGAGCGGAAGGATTCGCGGCGGGCCGAGGCCCCTCGCACGAGAGAAGCATCCGGGAAGACGACGCGGCGGACGACCCGGCCGAGGAGTGCACCAGGAATGGTGGAAGACAACAGTACGAGCGGATCCGATCCGGACCGCGACGGGCCCCGCAGCGGGGCCAGGAAGATCAGCCGCCTCTTCGGTGGCCGCCGGGCGAGCCGGCGGACCGAGTCGAGCGCGCCAGCGACAGGGGAGACGATCATCGACAGCAACGAGACCGACCAGACCGGAGCCGAGGGCACCGAGCTGCCCGAGACCGGGAGCGCCGCGGAGGCGGCCGAGCCGTCGACGTCGACGGGCGCGGTGTTCTTCAACGCCCTCCCGCAGACCCCGGGCGCCGACCAGGAGGAGCCGCGACGGCCCGCACTGCCGAGCCCGTCGCTGCTGTTCCAGGCGCCGGTCCTGCCCGACTACGTCGAGCTGGCTCCGCTGCCTCCCCGCGGTGCGCCGCTGGGCGTCCAGGAGGAGCGCGAGAGCCCGGCCGAGGAGCAGGGCTCCGTCCGCCGCCGCTCGCGCCGCCGCAGCGGCGAGAGCGAGAGGTCCGGCTCCGACGACCCCGAGAACACCGTCGTCCGGGTCCGCCAGCCGCGCGAGCAGCGCGAGGCCCGCGAGCCCGAGCTCATCACCGAGCCGCAGCGCATCAAGGGCTCGACCCGCCTCGAGGCCAAGAAGCAGCGCCGCCGCGACGGCCGCGACGCCGGCCGGCGCCGCACGGTCGTCACCGAGTCCGAGTTCCTCGCCCGCCGGGAGGCCGTCGACCGCGTCATGGTCGTCCGCTCGAAGGAGGACAGCATCCGCATCGGCGTGCTCGAGGACGGCGTCCTCGCCGAGCACTACGTCGCCCGCTCGCAGGAGGCGTCGCTCATCGGCAACGTCTACCTCGGCCGCGTGCAGAACGTCCTCCCGAGCATGGAGGCCGCCTTCGTCGACATCGGACGCGGGCGCAACGCCGTGCTCTACTCCGGCGAGGTCGACTGGGACGCCGCGAACAACGCCGGCGGCCCCCGCCGGATCGAGCTCGCGCTCAAGCCCGGCGACCGGGTCCTCGTCCAGGTCACGAAGGACCCCGTCGGCCACAAGGGCGCCCGTCTCACGAGCCAGATCTCGCTCCCCGGCCGCTACCTCGTCTACGTGCCCAACGGCTCGATGAACGGCATCTCGCGGAAGCTCCCGGACACCGAGCGCGCCCGCCTGAAGAAGATCCTCAAGGAGGTGCTGCCCGAGAACGTGGGCGTCATCGTCCGGACCGCGGCCGAGGGCGCCACGGAGGAGCAGCTGACCGTCGACGTCGAGCGCCTGACCGCGCAGTGGACGGCTCTCAGCGCGAAGGCCGCGACCGGGCAGGCTCCCGCTCTCCTGCACAGCGAGCCGGACCTGCTGATCAAGATCGTCCGCGACGTCTTCAACGAGGACTTCGAGAAGATGGTCATCGCCGGCGACGACGCCCGCGAGACCATCGAGCTCTACCTCAGCCAGGTCGCACCCGATCTGCTCGAGCGCGTCGAGGTCTACACGGGTGAGAAGGACGCGTTCGACGAGTTCCGCATCACGGAGCAGATCGAGAAGGCGCTGGAGCGCAAGGTGTGGCTGCCCAGCGGCGGCTCGCTCGTGATCGACCGCACCGAGGCGATGACGGTGGTCGACGTCAACACCGGCAAGTTCGTCGGCTCGGGCGGGAACCTCGAGGAGACGGTCACGAAGAACAACCTGGAGGCGGCCGAGGAGATCGTCCGCCAGCTGCGCCTGCGCGACATCGGCGGCATCATCGTCGTCGACTTCATCGACATGGTGCTCGAGTCCAACCGCGACCTCGTGCTCCGCCGCCTGGTCGAGTGCCTGAGCCGCGACCGGACGAAGCACCAGGTCGCCGAGGTCACCTCGCTCGGCCTCGTGCAGATGACCCGCAAGAAGTTGGGCCTGGGCCTGCTCGAGACCTTCAGTGAGAACTGCGAGATCTGCGCCGGACGCGGCGTCATCGTCCACCACGACCCCGTGCTCAAGCACCGGTCGACCGCCGCTCCGCAGCAGGAGCAGCGCCGCCGGGGCAAGGGCGGCGAGCAGCAGCCCGCCGCCTCCGGGCGCTCGAACGGCGGGCAGAACGGGCAGGGCGCGCCGGCGACCAAGCCGATCAGCACCCACGCCATCACGGACGACGCGAAGAACGCGCTCGCGCAGATCGCCGCCAGCACCATCCACCCCCAGGCCGTGCGCCAGGCGGCGGAGGAGGCGGCCGCGCTGGTCGAGGACGCCGCCGAGACCGTCGAGGCCATGGCGCCGGAGGAGTCCGCCACGGCACCCGAGGAGCAGCCGTCCGAGCCGAGCCGTCGCGGCGAGCGTCCCGCCCGGGGCGAGCGCCGTCGTCGCAGCCGCGACCGCGAGCCGCGCCAGGAGGCCGCCGAGACGGCGACCGTCGAGTCGGCTCCCGTCGAGACCCCGGTCGAGAAGGAGATCGAGCGGGCCGTTGCCGCGCCGAGCATCGACATCCTGATCGCGTCGGTCACGCGTCCGCGCCGCGTCCGCAGCGAGGTCGCCGAGCACCTGCTCGACTACGTGCTCGACGCTCTGCGGGCCCCGAAGCAGCCCGGCCAGGGCCGTGCGAAGAGCCGTCGCGTCACGACGGCCGCGCTCACCGGAGTCGCGGTCATCCCCGAGCAGACCCCGCGCCGCGCCGACCAGTAGCGCGACCCGGTGTCAGGAGGGCCCGGTGCCCGGCGAGAGCCGGCGCCGGGCCCTCTCGGCGTCCCGGTCGCGCCCGCGGACGCGGAGCCCGCTCCGCCTCAGCCGCTCGACCAGCTCCCGCGCGCCGACGGGGACCGCGCCCGCGGCGACGAGCTCGTCGATCCGCTCGTCGGGCACGTCGTAGTGGTCCAGGTCGAAGCCGCGCTCGGGCACGCCGAGACGGCGCGCGAAGTCGTGGAGCTCCTCGAGCGAGACGTCGCTCACGAGGTGCGCCCACAGCCGGCCGTGCGCCGGCCAGCGCGCGGCGTCGACGAGGATGGCCATTCCCCGATCGTAGGCGGCGCGCCGTCCGTCCACGCGCCTCCTCCTCGACTATCGTGACGGGGTCGCCGGTCGGGTGGACACGGCTTCGCAGTCGTGTGCGTTTGACCGTGGAGCGCGGATCCCGTACTCTTGACCGTTGGTGTGGCGCGATCCATGTGCTCACGCAGATTTCCGTTGTCGCTCCGCCCCTCACGGGGCGCGGGCCGCGGTGCCGGTTCCCTCGTGTCGTGAGGAGACGGGTACGAACCGGAAGACCGGGGCTCAGCCCCGTCCCTACAAGCCCCGGACGAGGCCTCCGCTCCGTCCAGACGAGAAACAGGTACGAGAAGTGGTTTACGCAGTTGTGCGCGCCGGCGGTCGGCAGGAGAAGGTCGAGGTCGGCACCATCGTGACGATGGACCGCGTCAAGGCCGACGAGAACGGCACCGTGCAGCTTCCTGCCGTGCTGCTCGTCGACGGTGAGTCGATCACCTCGGACGCGGCGACCCTCGCGGGCGTCACCGTCACCGCCGAGGTGCTCGAGGACCTCCGTGGTCCGAAGATCATCATTCAGAAGTTCAAGAACAAGACCGGTTACAAGAAGCGCCAGGGGCACCGTCAGGACCTCACGCGCGTCAAGGTCACTGGCATCAAGTAGTCCTGCAAAGGAATTGAGCTGACCTGCGGAGCGAGCCATCGCCCTGCAGGGCAACAGCACGGGGCTGCGGCCCCCCGGTCTCGAGGAGATGAGAAATGGCACAGAAGAAGGGCGCGAGCTCCACTCGCAACGGTCGCGACTCGAACGCGCAGCGTCTCGGCGTCAAGCGCTTCGGCGGCCAGGTCGTGAACGCGGGCGAGATCATCGTCCGCCAGCGCGGCACCCACTTCCACCCCGGCGCGAACGTCGGACGCGGTGGCGACGACACCCTGTTCGCCCTCTCGGCGGGCGCTGTCGAGTTCGGCAGCAAGGGCGGCCGCAAGGTCGTCAACATCGTGGCGGCCGCCCAGTAGGGTCGACCTCCTCGGCCGCACAGGCACAGGACGCAAGGGGCGGGCTTCGGCTCGCCCCTTGCGCGTTTACCGGGGCACAGCCCCCCGGCGCCGGCATCCCGGCGCCGCACGCACTCACGGACGGATTCACACCATGGTCACCTTCGTCGACAACGTCACGCTGCATATGCGTGCCGGCCACGGCGGCAACGGCTGCGTCTCCGTCCGTCGCGAGAAGTTCAAGCCGCTCGCCGGCCCCGACGGCGGCAACGGCGGGCACGGGGGCGACATCGTCCTCGTCGCCGACCCGCAGACGACGACGCTGCTCGCCTACCACCGCCACCCGCACCGCAGCTCCGAGAACGGCGGTCCCGGCATGGGCGACCACCGCGCGGGCGGGAACGGCGAGCTCATGGAGCTCCCCGTCCCGGTCGGCACGGTCGTCAAGTCGCCGGACGGCGACCAGCTGATCGACATGGACGAGCCCGGCCTCCGGTTCGTCATCGCTCCGGGCGGGCAGGGCGGGCTCGGCAACGCCTCGCTCGCCACCACGAAGCGCAAGGCGCCCGGCTTCGCGCTGCTCGGCACGCCGGGCTGGGAGGGCGACGTCGTCCTCGAGCTGAAGACCGTCGCGGACGTCGCGCTCGTCGGATTCCCCTCGGCGGGCAAGTCGAGCCTCGTCGCGGCGATCTCGGCGGCCAAGCCGAAGATCGCGGACTACCCGTTCACGACCCTCGCGCCCAACCTCGGCGTCGTGCAGGCGGGGGAGTCGCGCTTCACCGTCGCCGACGTGCCCGGTCTCATCGAGGGCGCGAGCGAGGGCAAGGGCCTGGGTCTGGAGTTCCTCCGCCACGTCGAGCGCTGCACCGCGCTCGTCCACGTGCTCGACTGCGCCACGCTCGAGCCCGGCCGCGACCCGCTGACCGACCTCGACATCATCCTCGGGGAGCTGGCGGCGTACCCCGTCGGCGACGGACAGGTGCCGCTGATCGAGAGGCCGCAGCTGATCGCGCTCAACAAGGTCGACGTGCCCGAGGCCCAGGAACTGGCCGACTTCGTCCGGGCCGACCTCGAGGGCCGCGGCTACCGCGTGTTCGAGATCTCGACGGTCAGCCACTCGGGACTCCGCCAGCTGACGTTCGCCCTCGCCGAGATCGTCGAGAAGCACCGCCTCGAGCTCGCCGCCGTGCCGCGGGTGGAGCGCATCACCATCCGCCCCCGCGCCGTGGACGAGAAGGACTTCGAGATCCGGGTCGAGGGTGGCTCGTACGGCAACGTGTACCGGGTCCTGGGCACCAAGCCCGTGCGCTGGGTCGCGCAGACCGACTTCACGAACGACGAGGCCGTCGGCTTCCTCGCCGACCGCCTGGCCAAGCTCGGAGTCGAGAACGGCCTGTTCTCGGCTGGAGCGGTCGCCGGCTCCACCGTCGTCATCGGCCCCGGCGACGGCGTCGTCTTCGACTGGGAGCCGACCCTCACCTCGACGGCCGAGCGCATCACCGCGCCCCGCGGAACGGACCTCCGCCTCGAGGACAACCGGCGCAAGACCCGCAACGAGCGTCGCGAGGACTACTTCGAGCGGATGGACGCCAAGGCCGAGGCCCGCGCGGAACTCGAGCGCGAGCGCCAGGGCGGCGTCTGGCGCGTCGCCGACGAGGGCGACGGCACGGAGGCCGGCGAGGAGAGCTGACTCCCGCCGCCGGGGTCGTCTGCCTCTACACTGGCCGGATGCCGCAGACAACCCCCGACAGCAGTGCGCTGACCGAGCGGTTCGCCGCTTCCCGCGTCGCGTCGCGCTCCCTCCGCAGTGCGACCACCGACCTCAAGAACCGGGCTCTGCTCGCCATCGCCGACGCGGTGCGCTCGAGCGCCGAGCGCGTCGTCCCGGCGAACGAGCTCGACCTCCAGCGGGGTCGCGAGAGCGGCATGAGCCCGGGCCTGCAGGACCGCCTCCGCCTCGATGCGGTGCGCCTGGGGTCCCTCGCCGACGCCGTCGTCGCGGTCGTCGGGCTCACCGATCCGGTCGGGCAGACGGTGCGGGGATCGAACCTGCCCAACGGCGCCTCCCTCACCCAGGTGCGGGTCCCGTTCGGCGTGGTTGGAGCGATCTACGAGGCGCGCCCGAACGTCACCATCGACATCGCGGCGCTCGCCCTCAAGAGCGGGAACGCCGTGATCCTGCGCGGAGGCACGGCCGCGGAGAACACGAACCGCGTCCTGGTGGAGCTGCTGCAGGAGGCCGTCGCCTCCGTGGGCCTGCCCGCCGAGCTGGTGCAGACGGTCGACGACCACGGCCGCGAGGGCGCGAAGGCCCTCATGCGAGCGCGCGGCTACGTCGACGTCCTGGTGCCGCGGGGGAGCGCGGGCCTCATCGAGTCGGTCGTGACGGAGTCGACGGTCCCCGTGATCGAGACGGGCGCCGGAGTCGTCCACGTCTTCCTCGACGCCAGTGCCGACGAGCGGTGGGCCGTGGACATCGTCCACAACGCCAAGGTGCAGCGTCCGAGCACCTGCAACGCCCTCGAGACCCTCCTCGTCCACCGCGACGCCGCCGAGCGCCTCCTCCCGCCCGTCCTCGGCCGGCTCGCGGAAGCGGGAGTGACCGTGCACGGCGACGAGCGCGTCGCGGCGCTCTGGCCCGACGCGGTGCCCGCCACCGATGAGGACTGGTCCGCGGAGTACTACTCGCTCGACGTCGCCGTCGCGATCGTCGACGACCTCGACGCCGCGATGGCCCACATCGACCGGTACTCCACCCACCACACCGAGTCGATCGTGACGAACGACCTCCGAAGCGCCGAGCGCTTCCTCGCCGAGGTCGACTCCGCGGTCGTGATGGTCAACGCCTCCACCCGCTTCACCGACGGCGGGGAGTTCGGGTTCGGCGCCGAGGTCGGCATCTCGACGCAGAAGCTGCACGCTCGGGGCCCCATGGGCCTTCCCGAGCTGACCAGCACGAAGTGGCTGCTGCGCGGCGCGGGAGAGGTCCGCGCCTAGCGCCCGGACCGGCGATCCGGCGTCGAGCGGCGTCCGGGTAGACTCGTCTGAGCCCCGCCGGGGCGACCACGACATCCAAGGAGCACTGCATGTCCCTCGCGACGACCGTCCTCGCCGAAGCAGCGGCCCACACGGAGCTGCCGTTCCCCCCGATCGTCTTCGGCCTGATCGCCGCCGTCGCCTTCACGGCCCTCGGCTTCGTCACCTGGAGCTACCGCGACGTGGCGAACCGCCACTCGCACAAGACCGGCGCCGGCTCGCACGACCAGCACGGTCACGGACACTAGGCGGGGAGCCCAGCGATCGTGACGTCCGCCGCGAGCGGAGGCCCGCGGCGTCCGCGCATCGGCGTGATGGGCGGCACCTTCGACCCGATCCACCACGGTCACCTGGTCGCCGCCTCCGAGGTGGCCCAGTCGTTCGACCTGGACGAGGTCGTCTTCGTGCCCACCGGCCAGCCGTGGCACAAGAAGACGGTGACCTCCGCCGAGCACCGGTACCTGATGACGGTGATCGCGACGGCGTCGAACCCGCGCTTCACCGTCAGCCGCGTCGACGTTGACCGGATCGGCACGACCTACACGATCGACACCCTGCGGGACATCCACGCCGCGCACCCCGACGCCGAGCTGTTCTTCATCACCGGCGCGGACGCGGTCGCTCAGATCCTGAGCTGGAAGGACTACGACGAGCTGTGGGAGCTGGCCCACTTCGTCGCCGTCAGCCGGCCGGGGTACGTACTCAAGGTTTAGGGAGTGGCGGCTCAGGACGTAGCGTTGTTGGAGATTCCGGCAGTGGCGATCTCCTCGACCGGCTGTCGGAGCGGCGTCAACCGTGATCATCCGGTCTGGTACCTGGTTCCCGACGGTGTCGTCCAGTACATCTCGAAGCACCACCTGTATCGGAGCACGTCATGACAGTTCAGCCCGAGGAGAAGCCGCTCACCCGGCGCGAGATCCGCGAGCGCGAGAGGCGCGAGGCCGGTGCGGCCACGACCGCCGCCGTTCCGACGACGTCCCGCCGGGCTGCCACCGCGACCGCCACCACCGCCGGCGACATGCCGGTGCTGACCCCCACCCAGGCCCTGCGGATCACCCCCGTCGAGCCGAGCCCCGCGAGCGAGCCCGACCTGCGCACCTCCTCGATGGAGATCGTCGCCACCGAGAACGCCACGGGCCGCCAGCTGACCCGTCGGGAGCTGCGCGCACTGCTGGCGCAGCAGCAGGCGGAGAAGGTCGCCGCCGCACCGGAGGCGGAGCCGCCCGCCGACGAGGAGCGGTCCGACGACGAGCGCTCCGACTACGTCGAGGCCGCCCTCGAGCGCGCCTCGGCGCTCCCGCCGACCGGGGCGGTCCCCGTGATCGAGGCGGCCGACGAGTCCCGTGATGCGGAGCCGGTGCCCGAGGGCGCAGCGGAGCAGGAGCCGGAGGGCGACGAGGACGTCGTCACCGAGGACGCCCCCGAGGCGTCCGAGGAGGAGGCGGACGAGTCCGCCACCGATGCGACCGCGGACGCCGACGCGGCCGAGGTGCACGAGGCCGAGATCGAGAGCTCCTCCTCCGACGACGAGACGCCGTCCGCGGACGCCTCCGACGAGCGGGACGCGGACGACGAGCAGCCGACGGCCGGCGAGCAGCCCGAGCAGCCGCACCTGAACACCGCGCTCTTCGCGTCGGTGGGCGGATCCCTCGACATCGCCGACGAGAAGGCCACCGAGATCACCGGGAGCTTCGAGCCGCCGATCGAGCACCTCGCCATCACCGAGGAACTCGACAGCAAGTCGAAGGAGGAGGTGGACGCCTCGTTCGACTCCCTCATCGCGAGCGGAGTCGCCGCCACCGGTGCCGTCACCACCACCAACGCGCTGATCCTGCCGACCACGGGCCCCGGCGCGACAGTCGGCACGGACACGGGGGAGATCCTCGTCACCGGCTCGTTCGACCTCCCGCGCAGCCTCGGCTCCACGGGCCAGCACCCGAACCTCTACGACTCGCCCGATGTGGACCGCTACGTCGACCGCATCGACCGCGAGCAGCCCGTCGGCGAGTCCGAGCCGGTCCGGGCGTCCAGCGCCGTCTCCACCCACGCCGCCGGCACCTCGATGATCGCGCCGCAGAAGCGCGCCGGCGTGAGCGTCCCGGTGGTCCTCGCGATCACCGCGGCCGTCCTGCTGGTCGGCGCGATCGCGCTGTTCATCGGCGGCTTCGTGCTCAACATCTTCTGATCTCCACCACCGACACTGAAGGCTTCATGACTGCGACCGATTCCGCCCGCGCCCTGCTCCAGCTCGCGGCCACCGCCGCCGACTCCAAGGGCGGTGAGGACCTCGTCGCCCTCGACGTCTCGGGGCCGCTGCCGCTGGTCGACATCTTCCTCCTCGCCACCGGCCGCTCCGAGCGCAACGTGGTCGCGATCGCGAACGAGGTGGAGGACCGCCTGAACGATTCCGGCGCCAAGCTGCTGCGCCGCGAGGGCCGTGCGGAGGGCCGCTGGATCCTCCTCGACTTCGGCGACCTCGTCGTGCACGTCTTCCACGAGGAGGACCGCATGTACTACTCGCTCGAGCGCCTCTGGAAGGACTGCCCAACGGTGCCGTTCACCCTCGAGCAGCCTGTCGCCGTCGAATCGTCGACGTCCTCGAACTGACGAACACGCCCGGCGACAGCGCTCGATTTCACTTCACGCGAATCGTGTTGTAGTTTATTCGAGTTGCTTCCGCCGGGCGGAGACAGCGAAAGACAGCACGAAGCAAGACAGAACACAACATGGGTCCGTGGCGCAGCTGGTAGCGCACCTGCATGGCATGCAGGGGGTCAGGGGTTCGAATCCCCTCGGATCCACCGAACAGGTCCGCACTCCTCCGGGAGTGCGGACCTTCGTCGTTCCCTGCGTTAGAGGGTCCGGCGCCGTCCTGTCCGGCGCCGTCCTGTCCGGCTCAGGCCGGCGCGGCCAGCCATGACCGTGCCCGTCCGGCCACCGGGTCCCCCTGCTGGTCACGCGCGGGTCGGCCCGACCGGCTCCACATGGCCGCCGCATCCGGCGAGGAATCCGGAGAGCTCGCCCCAGGCGTCCTCCCCGATCGTGGTGCCCGGGCGCCGTGCGAGATCGGCCCGAGCGTCCGTCAGCTCGTCGACTCCCGTCAGGATCCTCGTCCGTGCCGCTCCCGTGCCCTCCCATCCGGGCGCGTACGTCCTGACGTCGGGGTGGCTGTAGAGCACGGCCGTCTCGAACCACGGCGTGGGCAGACCGTTCAGGGCCAGGTGCTCCTTGAGCCGCGCGGCCTGGATCCGGACCTGCCGGGCGGGGACGTGCTGCTCGACATGCGTGCGCACCGTCCACCGCGACACCGTCCCCGGTGCGATCTGAACCGCGAAGGCCTCGGGCAGGGCGTCCTCGTCGAGGAGGACGCCGTAGGAGGGGTGGACGGTACCGGGTCGCACGCCGTCGAAGACGACCCCCTGCCAGTACTTGGCCTCGATGATGAGCGCGCCGTGCCGGGTGAGCAGCAGATGGTCGATCTGCGCGAGGAAGCGGCGCGTCGTGCGCGCGTCGACCGGTACGAAGACGACGTTCGTGGCGAGGACGCCGGACAGCCCCGCCGAGGCGCACGCCTCCCGGATCAGGGTGTGCGAGACGGCCTCGCTGCTCCAGGTCCTGGCGAGCGCGTCACGGGTCTGCTCGACCTCCTCCTGCGCCGTCTCGAGCTCGGTCCGACTGAGGTCGCGCTCGGCGTCGCGCGCGCGCGTCAGTGCCTTGAGCGCCGCCTCGTGGCTCCGGTCGCGCTCGGCGATCGTGCGCTGGTGCTCCTCCGTGGCCTCCTCCGCGGCCTGCTCCGCCGCCGCTCTCGCCGCAGTGCGCCGTCGGCGGCCGGCGACGACCGTGATGAGAAGGGCCAGGAGCAGGGCGGCCGCGACGGCCCAGGGGAGGTACTCGTTCATGGTCCCCAGGCAAGCACGGACCACCGACCGTGCGCCGCGACGGCTCCCGATCACGCCGCTCGGCGGACCGGTCGCGGTGCGCTCGCTCGTGCCCGGCCCGGACGTCTTCGTCGGCGTCCGCCTGCGCGCGCGGCGGAGACGCCGGCCCTGCGCCGGCCGATCGCGCAGGCGGAGCCCTACCGCCGCCTGGCGGACGCGATGCGCGACCAGCACGAGGTCCGGCTGACCGGCGTCGAGGGCACGCTGCTGGGCTTCGTCGGCCCGCAGCCGTTCCAGGGGATCAGCGTCGCCGGCCTGCACACGCACGTCGTCGACACCACCGGAGGGATCGGCGGCCACGTGCTCGCCGCCTCCGGAGTCGCGGGCCTGCTCGAGATCGAGCAGTACGGCGGCATCACCCTCCTCCTGCTGGAGTCGGACGACCACCCGCGAGCCGACCTGGACGCGGTGGCCGACGCCGGGATCCGCGCCGTGGAGACCGACCACCCGCCCTGAGCGGCCCTACCCTGGACGCATGCCCTCACTGCGCGACGTCCACGCCGTCATCGACCGTCTCTGGCCGGAGGCGGCCGCCGAGAGCTGGGACGCGCCCGGCCTGGTCACCGGCGACCCCGACGCCGCGGTGGAGCGGATCCTGCTCACGGTCGACGTGGTCTCCGACACCGTCGCGGAGGCCGTCGACGGCGGATACCAGCTCCTGGTCGCGCACCACCCGCTGCTGCTGCGCGGCGTCACCTCGATCGCCGAGGACGGCTACAAGGGCCGCCTGCTCGCGGACCTCGTCCGGGGCGGCTGCGCACTGATCTCGGCCCACACGAACGCCGACATCGTCGCGGACGGGGTCTCGGACGTGATCGCCACCCGCCTCGGCCTGACCGGCGCGACTCCGCTCGTCCCGGGCGCCGACCCGTCGGTCGGGCTCGGCCGAGTGGGCGACCTGCCCGAGGAGGTGACACTCGGACGCCTGGCCGGAGCCGTGGCCGAGCTCCTGCCGGCCACCGCAGGGGGAGTGCGGGCCGCGGGCGCCTACGAGACGCCCGTGCGCCGCGTGTCGCTCTGCGGGGGAGCGGGGGACTCGCTCCTGGACGCCCCCGCCGTCCGCACGAGCGACGTCTTCATCACCGCCGACCTCCGGCACCACCCGGCGTCCGAGGCGCGCGAGAAGGCCCTGCACGGCACCGGCCCCGCCCTCATCGACGTCTCGCACTGGGCGAGCGAGTGGCTGTGGCTCGACGTCGCCGCGACCGCGCTGCGGGAGGCCCTGCCCACGGTCACCGTCGAGGTGAGCGAGACCCGCACCGACCCGTGGGATTTCGCGATCGTGCACTGACCCGCCGCGGGCACGGGAGAATGGACGCGGCGCGCCCGTACTGCGCGCCGGGAACGAGGACCGCCACGTGAAAGCCAGCCCCGCACACCAGCGCGAACTCCTGACTCTGGCGAGTCTGGACACGAGGGGCGCGCAGCTGCGCCACGCCCTCGCGACGCTCCCGCAGATCGCGCGGATCCAGGCGATGCAGGCCCGCGACAACGAGACCCGCCGCTCCCTCGCCGAGCGCACAGGGCGCCTCGAGGACGTGCGCACCGAGCTCGGGCGCATCGAGTCCGACGTCAGCGTGGTCGAGAAGCGGCTCACCCGCGATCGCGACCGCCTGCAGACCGCCTCCGCGGCCAAGGACATCGCCGCGCTCGAGAGCGAGATCACCTCCCTCGTGAAGCGACGGGGAGACCTCGAGGACATCGAGCTGACGCTGATGGAGCGGATCGAGGGCATCGAGTCCGAGGTCGCCGCGGCTCAGGCCGAGCGCGACGAGGTCGTCGCCTCGCTCGGGACCCTCGCCGAGGAGCGCGACGCGCAGGCCGAGAAGCTCCGCGACAAGCAGGAGGCGCTCGCCCGGGACCGTGCGGACCTGGTGACGACCCTTCCGGAGGACCTGGTCGAGCTGTACGAGAAGCAGCGCGCCCGCTACGGAGTCGGCGCGGCCCTCCTCCGCGGGAAGGTGTCGGAGGGGAGCGGCGTGGCCCTCACCGAGTCGGACCTCTCCTGGATCCGCGCCTCCGCTCCCGACGAGGTCGTCCTCTGCCCCGACAGCGGCTGCATCCTGGTGCGCGGCGAGGAGTCCACCCTCGCCTGAGCCGTACACTGGACGGGCGAACGGGCCGGCAAGACGGTCGCGTCATCGCGGCGAGAGCCGTGGTGCCGAGGAACGTCCGGGCTCCGCAGAGCAGGGCGGTGGGCAACACCCACCCGGGGCGACCCGCGAGACAGTGCCACAGAGAACAGACCGCCGTCGGCTCCGGCCGGCGGTAAGGGTGAAACGGTGGTGTAAGAGACCACCAGGGGCCGGAGTGATCCGGTCCGCTCGGTAAACCTCGCCCGGAGCAAGGTCAGACAGAGGACGATGCGGCTGCTCGTCGGGTCCTCGGGTAGACCGCTGGAGGGTCACGGCGACGTGGCTCCGAGAGAGATGGCCGTCCAGCGCCCGCCGAGAGGCGCGGCGTGAACAGAACCCGGCGTATCAGCCGACCCCTTCGCCACGAGATGCCCCGCCCCGGCGGGGCATCTCGCGTCTCCGCCGGTCGCCGAGCTCGCGCTCCCGCCCGCAGGCAGCGCGACGGCCTGCCGTGGCGGTTCCGGGGTCTCGACACACCCTTGCGCGGCTACTCGTCAAGACTGGCGCAGTCCATCTCTCGCGCTGCCTCCTGCGGACGAAGCGGTGCAGCACGGCGTCCGGCAGGCGACGGTGCCGGAGGGCGGTCCTGAGACGCCGCTGCGGATCGACCCCGAGGACCAGGTGCCCCCGCCCCCGTCCTGGCTCACCGCGACCACTGAACCCTGAAAGTCTGATCACGTCCGTCCGCCGTGGCGCCACTCACCAGGCGAACCGGCGAAACGCGTGCCAGCGTTTCGCCGTAGCCGTCCGCACCCCGCTCCCCGGAACGCGTCACCTCCCGAGGCCGACCGCGCCTCGGCGGGCGGGGACCGCCGAGGAAAAAGACTCAGCCCCGCCCTGCGAGCGCGGCCGCGCCGAGGATGCCGGCGTTGTTGCGGAGCGCCGCCGGGATGATCGGGGTGCGCAGGTCGAGCAGCGGGAGGAACTCGTCGTGGTGCTTGGAGATGCCGCCGCCGACGATGAAGAGATCGGGCCAGAGCAGCGCCTCGAGGTGGGAGTAGTAGCGCTGCAGGCGCTTCGCCCAGTGCTTGTAGTCGAGGTCGTCGCGCTCCTTGGCGGCGAACGAGGCCTTCTTCTCGTAGTCGCCGCCGTGGATCTCGAGGTGGCCGAGCTCAGCGTTGGGGATGAGGATCCCGTCGTGGATCTGCGCCGTCCCGATGCCGGTGCCGAGGGTGGTCATGATGACCAGGCCCTCCTTGTCCTTCGCCGCTCCGAAGCGCGACTCGGCGTAGCCCGCCGCGTCGGCGTCGTTGACGAAGAAGATGTTCCTGCCGATCGCGTCCTCGAACAGCTTCTCGGCCTCGAGGCCGATCCACTCGTCCGACACGTTCGCCGCCGACATCGTCCGTCCGTGGACGACGACGGCGGGGAAGCAGATGCCGACCGGGGTGTCCGAGGGCAGGTCCGGGATCTTCTCGAGGATCTGCTGGACGGTGGCGACGATGTCCTTCGGCGTGCCTCCCGGGGGAGTGGCGAGCTTCATCCGGTCGCTGAGCAGGGTGCCCGCGGCCAGGTCCACCGAGGCCCCCTTGATGCCCGTTCCCCCGATGTCGATCCCGATGGCGGTCGCCGCAGCAGTCATAGCGGCCATGCTAGCGAAGGGCGGGGGTGCGGACCGACGCGGGCTGCGGCGTAGGATCGCGGCATGGCTGACGGCGACGCGAACTCCTGGTGGTACAACCTCAAGGCCGGCACGGTGGAGCAGGGATTCGTGTCCCCCTCCGTCGACCGGGTGGGACCCTTCTCCTCTCGCGAGGAGGCGGAGCACGCCCTCGAGCGGCTGCACGAGAACAGCCGCAAGTGGGCCGAGGAGGACGCCGCCGAGGACCGCTGACCGCGGCTACTCGTAGCTGTGCTCGGCGCCGGGGTAGGCGCCGGACTCCACGTCGTCCCGGTACGCGGTGACCGCTCCGGTGAGCACGCCGCGCAGATCCGCGTACTGCTTCACGAAGCGGGGGATGCGGCCGGTGGTGAATCCGGCGAAGTCCGTCCACACGAGCAGCTGTCCGTCGACGTGCGGTCCCGCTCCGACTCCGATCGTCGGGATGCGCAGCTCCTCCGTCACCTGATGTGCCGCGTCCGCGGGCACCATCTCGAGGACGACGGCGAACGCCCCGGCCTCCTGGACGGCGCGCGCGTCGGCGAGCAGCTGCTCGATGCCCTCGCCGCGCCCCTGGACCATGTGACCGCCGAGCCCGTGCTCGCTCTGCGGCGTGAAGCCGATGTGCGCCATCACGGGGATGCCCGCCTCGACGATGCGCCGGATCTGCTCGGCGGAGCGGACTCCGCCCTCGAGCTTCACCGCGTGCGCGTGCGTCTCCTTCATGAAGCGGAACGCCGTGTGCAGCGCGTCGTCGGCACCCGACTCGTAGGAGCCGAAGGGCATGTCGGCGACGACGAAGGCGCGCTCGACGGCTCCGGCGACGGCGCGCGCCAGCGGGATGAGCTCGTCGACGGTGACGGGCAGAGTGGTGTCGTAGCCGAGCACCGTGTTGCCGGCGGAGTCGCCCACGAGGAGGAAGTCGATCCCGGCGTCGTCGAAGATCTTCGCCGTGAGCTGGTCGTAGCTGGTCAGCCCGGTGATGCGGACACCGGAGTCCTTCGCGTTCTGGAAGTGGCGGGTTCGAACGCGTTTCACGGGCTGCGCTGACATGGGCGCCAGTCTACGGCGCGCCTCGGGCGCCCCGCGGGCCCCGGTCGGAGGCAGTAGCCTGAGGGTCGAAACAGGAGGGGTCTGGATGGACAAGCAACGGGACTTCGTTCTTCGCACCATTGAAGAGCGAGGGATCAAATTCGTTCGCCTCTGGTTCACCGACGTCGTCGGCACGCTGAAGTCGGTCGCGATCGCGCCGGCCGAGGTGGAGGGCGCGTTCGCGGAGGGGCTCGGCTTCGACGGCTCCGCTATCGAGGGCCTCACCCGCTCCTTCGAGGCCGACGTCCTCGCGCATCCGGACCCGTCGACCTTCCAGATCCTCCCGTGGCGCGGAGAGATCGACCCGACGGCGCGGATGTTCTGCGACATCACGACGCCCGACGGCCAGCCCGCCGTCGCCGACCCGCGCAACGTGCTCAAGCGCACGCTGGCGAAGGCGGCCGAGCGCGGGTTCACCTTCTACACGCACCCCGAGATCGAGTTCTACCTCCTCAAGTCGTCGTCCTTCGGCGCCGAGGGTCCGGAGCCGGTCGACTCCGCCGGGTACTTCGACAACGTCCCCGGAGGCACGGCGCACGACTTCCGCCGCCGCTCCGTGCGCATGCTGGAGGATCTGGGCATCTCGGTCGAGTTCAGCCACCACGAGGCGGGCCCCGGCCAGAACGAGATCGACCTCCGCTACGCGGACGCGCTCACCACGGCCGACAACATCATGACCTTCCGCACCGTGATCAAGGAGGTGGCGATCGAGCAGGGCGTCTACGCGACGTTCATGCCGAAGCCGCTCTCCGGGCACCCCGGCTCGGGCATGCACACGCATCTCTCGCTCTTCGAGGGCGACGTGAACGTGTTCTACGAGCAGGGCGCCCAGTACCAGCTCTCGAAGCTCGGCCGTCAGTTCATCGCGGGCCTGCTCAAGCACGCCCCCGAGATCACCGCCGTGACGAACCAGTTCGTCAACTCCTACAAGCGGCTCTGGGGCGGCGACGAGGCGCCCAGCTACGTCTCGTGGGGCCACAACAACCGGTCCGCCCTCGTGCGCGTTCCGCTCTACAAGCCGAACAAGGGGCAGTCCTCGCGCATCGAGTACCGGGCGCTGGACTCCGCGGCGAACCCCTACCTGGCGTACTCGCTGCTCCTGGCGGCCGGGCTCAAGGGCATCGAAGAGGGCTACGAGCTTCCGGCCGAGGCCGAGGACAACGTGTGGGCTCTCTCGGACGCGGAGCGCCGGGCGCTCGGCTACGGCGCCCTGCCCGCCAGCCTCGACCGCGCCATCTCGCTGATGGAGGAGTCCGAGCTCGTGGCCGAGACGCTGGGCGAGCAGGTGTTCAACTTCGTGCTGCTCAACAAGCGGAAGGACTGGGCCGAGTACCGCGCCCAGGTCACGCCGTACGAGCTGCGCAGCAACCTCGAGATGCTCTGACGCCTCGGCCATGCCCCGCGAACGCTCCCTCCGCGATGTCGCACGCCTCGGCTTCGCCGCGCTCGGCGAGACCGGGGCACGGCTGGCCGAGGCGGAGGAGCTGGCCGGGCGGCAGCTCGAGTCGGTGCTGCCCTCCTTCGCCCGGGTGGCGGACCCGGACGAGGCGCTGCTCGCTCTGATCGACCTGCTGCGGCGGCACCGCGACCGGATGGACGCGGTCCTCGCCGACGACGAGGCCCTGACCCGGCTGCTTCTGGTGGTGGGGGCCTCCTCCGGCCTCGCCGACTTCCTCCAGCGCCGGCCCGACGAGCTGGCCAGCGTGCTCGAGCCGGTGCGCACGCTCCCCGGGCGCGCCGAGATGAAGGCCGAGCTGCTCGAGTCGGTCGGCGCCGTCGACGGCTTCTCGTCGCTCCGGGAGGAGGCGGGCTGGACGGCGCTGCGCGTGCGGTACCGCCGCCTCCTCACCAGGATCGTCGTCCACGACCTGAGCCAAGCCGACCCCGTCGCGGCGATCGACCGGGTGACGAGGGCGCTGGCCGACCTCGCCGGAGCCGCGCTGGAGGCGTCCCTCGCCGTGGCGCGGACCGAGCTGGTCGAGGGCACGGGCCCGGGCCGCTTCGGCCGGGACGAGGTCGCCGCCACCCGCTTCGCCGTCATCGGCATGGGTAAGGCGGGAGCGTCCGAGCTCAACTACCTCAGCGACGTCGACGTGATCTTCGTCGCCGAGGGCGACCCGGAGAAGGAGCTGACGAACGCCCGTGCGATCGACGTCGCCACCCGGCTCGCCGTGCTCCTCATGCGCGGGACCTCTGCGCTGGCGATGGAGCCGGAACTCTGGGAGGTCGACCCGAACCTGCGCCCGGAGGGCAAGCAGGGCGCGCTCGTGCGCACCCTCGAGTCGCACATCACCTACTACGACCGGTGGGCGAAGAGCTGGGAGTTCCAGGCGCTGCTCAAGGCGCGCCCGCTCGCCGGCGACCAGGAGCTGGGGCGGGCGTACGTCGACGCGGTCGCGCCCAAGGTCTGGTCGAGCGCCTCCCGCGAGAACTTCGTCGAGTCGGTGCAGCGTATGCGGGAGCGGGTCACCGAGAACATCCCGCAGAACGACGTCCACTACCAGATCAAGCTCGGGCCCGGCGGCCTGCGCGACATCGAGTTCACGGTGCAGCTGCTCCAGCTCGTCCACGGGCAGACCGACGACGAGATCCGCATGCCCGGGACTCTCCTCGCCCTGGGCGCCCTCGCCGACCGCGGGTACATCGGCCGCTCCGCCGCCGAGGAGTTCGCGCAGGCCGCCGGGCCCGAGCTTGATCTGGTAGTGGACGTCGTTCTGCGGGATGTTCTCGGTGACCCGCTCCCGCATACGCTGCACCGACTCGACGAAGTTCTCGCGGGAGGCGCTCGACCAGACCTTGGGCGCGACCGCGTCGACGTACGCCCGCCCCAGCTCCTGGTCGCCGGCGAGCGGGCGCGCCTTGAGCAGCGCCTGGAACTCCCAGCTCTTCGCCCACCGGTCGTAGTAGGTGATGTGCGACTCGAGGGTGCGCACGAGCGCGGCCTGCTTGCCGGCCGGGCGCAGGTTCGGGTCGACCTCCCAGAGTTCCGGCTCCATCGCCAGCGCAGAGGTCCCGCGCATGAGGAGCACGGCGAGCCGGGTGGCGACGTCGATCGCACGGGCGTTCGTCAGCTCCTTCTCCGGGTCGCCCTCGGCGACGAAGATCACGTCGACGTCGCTGAGGTAGTTGAGCTCGGACGCTCCCGCCTTACCCATGCCGATGACGGCGAAGCGGGTGGCGGCGACCTCGTCCCGGCCGAAGCGGCCCGGGCCCGTGCCCTCGACCAGCTCGGTCCGCGCCACGGCGAGGGACGCCTCCAGCGCGGCTCCGGCGAGGTCGGCCAGCGCCGTCGTCGCCCGGTCGATCGCCGCGACGGGGTCGGCTTGGCTCAGGTCGTGGACGACGATCCTGGTGAGGAGGCGGCGGTACCGCACGCGCAGCGCCGTCCAGCCCGCCTCCTCCCGGAGCGACGAGAAGCCGTCGACGGCGCCGACCGACTCGAGCAGCTCGGCCTTCATCTCGGCGCGCCCGGGGAGCGTGCGCACCGGCTCGAGCACGCTGGCCAGCTCGTCGGGCCGGCGCTGGAGGAAGTCGGCGAGGCCGGAGGAGGCCCCCACCACCAGAAGCAGCCGGGTCAGGGCCTCGTCGTCGGCGAGGACCGCGTCCATCCGGTCGCGGTGCCGCCGCAGCAGGTCGATCAGAGCGAGCAGCGCCTCGTCCGGGTCCGCCACCCGGGCGAAGGAGGGCAGCACCGACTCGAGCTGCCGCCCGGCCAGCTCCTCCGCCTCGGCCAGCCGTGCCCCGGTCTCGCCGAGCGCGGCGAAGCCGAGGCGTGCGACATCGCGGAGGGAGCGTTCGCGGGGCATGGCCGAGGCGTCAGAGCATCTCGAGGTTGCTGCGCAGCTCGTACGGCGTGACCTGGGCGCGGTACTCGGCCCAGTCCTTCCGCTTGTTGAGCAGCACGAAGTTGAACACCTGCTCGCCCAGCGTCTCGGCCACGAGCTCGGACTCCTCCATCAGCGAGATGGCGCGGTCGAGGCTGGCGGGCAGGGCGCCGTAGCCGAGCGCCCGGCGCTCCGCGTCCGAGAGAGCCCACACGTTGTCCTCGGCCTCGGCCGGAAGCTCGTAGCCCTCTTCGATGCCCTTGAGCCCGGCCGCCAGGAGCAGCGAGTACGCCAGGTAGGGGTTCGCCGCGGAGTCCAGCGCCCGGTACTCGATGCGCGAGGACTGCCCCTTGTTCGGCTTGTAGAGCGGAACGCGCACGAGGGCGGACCGGTTGTTGTGGCCCCACGAGACGTAGCTGGGCGCCTCGTCGCCGCCCCAGAGCCGCTTGTAGGAGTTGACGAACTGGTTCGTCACGGCGGTGATCTCGGGGGCGTGCTTGAGCAGGCCCGCGATGAACTGACGGCCGAGCTTCGAGAGCTGGTACTGGGCGCCCTGCTCGTAGAACACGTTCACGTCGCCCTCGAAGAGCGAGAGATGCGTGTGCATGCCCGAGCCGGGGTGCCCGGAGAGCGGCTTCGGCATGAACGTCGCGTAGACGCCCTGCTCGATCGCCACCTCCTTGATCACGGTGCGGAAGGTCATGATGTTGTCGGCCGTGGTGAGCGCGTCCGCGTAGCGGAGGTCGATCTCGTTCTGGCCGGGGCCCGCCTCGTGGTGGCTGAACTCGACCGAGATGCCCAGATCCTCCAGCATGCGCACGGAGCGGCGGCGGAAGTCGTGCGCCGTGCCTCCGGGGACGTTGTCGAAGTACCCGGCGGAGTCGACCGGCTCCGGACCCTCGGCGCCGAAGGACGACGACTTGAGGAGGTAGAACTCGATCTCGGGGTGCGTGTAGAAGGTGAACCCGCGCTCGGCCGCCTTCGCCAGCGTGCGCTTGAGCACGTTGCGCGGGTCGGCGACGGCGGGCTGGCCGTCGGGCGTCGTGATGTCGCAGAACATCCGCGCCGTCGGGTCGATCTCTCCGCGCCACGGGAGGATCTGGAAGGTCGACGGGTCCGGATGCGCGAGGACGTCGGCCTCGAAGGAGCGGGTGAGGCCCTCGATAGCGGAGCCGTCGAAGCCGAGCCCCTCCGCGAACGCGCCCTCCACCTCGGCCGGCGCGATCGCGACCGACTTCAGCGTGCCGACGACGTCGGTGAACCAGAGGCGAACGAATTTGATCCCTCGCTCTTCAATGGTGCGAAGAACGAAGTCCCGTTGCTTGTCCATCCAGACCCCTCCTGTTTCGACCCTCAGGCTACTGCCTCCGACCGGGGCCCGCGGGGCGCCCGAGGCGCGCCGTAGACTGGCGCCCATGTCAGCGCAGCCCGTGAAACGCGTTCGAACCCGCCACTTCCAGAACGCGAAGGACTCCGGTGTCCGCATCACCGGGCTGACCAGCTACGACCAGCTCACGGCGAAGATCTTCGACGACGCCGGGATCGACTTCCTCCTCGTGGGCGACTCCGCCGGCAACACGGTGCTCGGCTACGACACCACTCTGCCCGTCACCGTCGACGAGCTCATCCCGCTGGCGCGCGCCGTCGCCGGAGCCGTCGAGCGCGCCTTCGTCGTCGCCGACATGCCCTTCGGCTCCTACGAGTCGGGTGCCGACGACGCGCTGCACACGGCGTTCCGCTTCATGAAGGAGACGCACGCGCACGCGGTGAAGCTCGAGGGCGGAGTCCGCTCCGCCGAGCAGATCCGGCGCATCGTCGAGGCGGGCATCCCCGTGATGGCGCACATCGGCTTCACGCCGCAGAGCGAGCACGGGCTCGGCGGTCACATGGTCCAGGGGCGCGGCGAGGGCATCGAGCAGCTGCTCGCCGACGCGCGCGCCGTCCAGGAGGCCGGGGCGTTCGCCGTCGTCCTCGAGATGGTGCCCGCGGACGCGGCACATCAGGTGACGGAGGAGCTGCGCATCCCGACGATCGGAGTCGGAGCGGGACCGCACGTCGACGGACAGCTGCTCGTGTGGACGGACTTCGCCGGATTCACCACCGGCCGCATCCCCCGCTTCGTGAAGCAGTACGCGGATCTGCGCGGCGTGCTCACCGGAGCGGTCACCGCGTACCGGGACGACGTGGAGTCCGGCGCCTACCCCGGCGCCGAGCACAGCTACGAGTAGCCGCGGTCAGCGGTCCTCGGCGGCGTCCTCCTCGGCCCACTTGCGGCTGTTCTCGTGCAGCCGCTCGAGGGCGTGCTCCGCCTCCTCGCGAGAGGAGAAGGGTCCCACCCGGTCGACGGAGGGGGACACGAATCCCTGCTCCACCGTGCCGGCCTTGAGGTTGTACCACCAGGAGTTCGCGTCGCCGTCAGCCATGCCGCGATCCTACGCCGCAGCCCGCGTCGGTCCGCACCCCCGCCCTTCGCTAGCATGGCCGCTATGACTGCTGCGGCGACCGCCATCGGGATCGACATCGGGGGAACGGGCATCAAGGGGGCCTCGGTGGACCTGGCCGCGGGCACCCTGCTCAGCGACCGGATGAAGCTCGCCACTCCCCCGGGAGGCACGCCGAAGGACATCGTCGCCACCGTCCAGCAGATCCTCGAGAAGATCCCGGACCTGCCCTCGGACACCCCGGTCGGCATCTGCTTCCCCGCCGTCGTCGTCCACGGACGGACGATGTCGGCGGCGAACGTGTCGGACGAGTGGATCGGCCTCGAGGCCGAGAAGCTGTTCGAGGACGCGATCGGCAGGAACATCTTCTTCGTCAACGACGCCGACGCGGCGGGCTACGCCGAGTCGCGCTTCGGAGCGGCGAAGGACAAGGAGGGCCTGGTCATCATGACCACCCTCGGCACCGGCATCGGGACGGCGCAGATCCACGACGGGATCCTCATCCCCAACGCTGAGCTCGGCCACCTCGAGATCCACGGCGGCGACTACGAGAAGAAGGCCTCGTTCGCCGCCAAGGAGCGCGACGACCTCGACTACAAGCACTGGGCGAAGCGCCTGCAGCGCTACTACTCCCACCTCGAGGCGCTGCTCTGGCCCGATCTCTTCATCGTCGGCGGCGGCATCTCCAAGCACCACGACGAGTTCCTCCCGCTGCTCGACCTGCGCACCCCGATCATCCCGGCGGCGCTCCGCAACAACGCCGGCATCCTCGGCGCGGCCGCGCTCGCAGGGCGGGGCTGAGTCTTTTTCCTCGGCGGTCCCCGCCCGCCGAGGCGCGGTCGGCCTCGGGAGGTGACGCGTTCCGGGGAGCGGGGTGCGGACGGCTACGGCGAAACGCTGGCACGCGTTTCGCCGGTTCGCCTGGTGAGTGGCGCCACGGCGGACGGACGTGATCAGACTTTCAGGGTTCAGTGGTCGCGGTGAGCCAGGACGGGGGCGGGGGCAGCTGGTCCGCGGGGTCGATGCGGAGCGGCGTCTCAGGACCGCCCTCCGGCACCGTCGCCTGCCGGACGGCGTGCTGCACCGCTTCGTCCGCAGGAGGCAGGGCGAGAGATGGACTGCGCCAGTCTTGACGAGTAGCCGCGCAAGGGTGTGTCGAGACCCCGGAACCGCCACGGCAGGCCGTCGCGCTGCCTGCGGGCGGGAGCGCGAGCTCGGCGACCGGCGGAGACGCGAGATGCCCCGCCGGGGCGGGGCATCTCGTGGCGAAGGGGTCGGCTGATACGCCGGGTTCTGTTCACGCCGCGCCTCTCGGCGGGCGCTGGACGGCCATCTCTCTCGGAGCCACGTCGCCGTGACCCTCCAGCGGTCTACCCGAGGACCCGACGAGCAGCCGCATCGTCCTCTGTCTGACCTTGCTCCGGGCGAGGTTTACCGAGCGGACCGGATCACTCCGGCCCCTGGTGGTCTCTTACACCACCGTTTCACCCTTACCGCCGGCCGGAGCCGACGGCGGTCTGTTCTCTGTGGCACTGTCTCGCGGGTCGCCCCGGGTGGGTGTTGCCCACCGCCCTGCTCTGCGGAGCCCGGACGTTCCTCGGCACCACGGCTCTCGCCGCGATGACGCGACCGTCTTGCCGGCCCGTTCGCCCGTCCAGTGTACGGCTCAGGCGAGGGTGGACTCCTCGCCGCGCACCAGGATGCAGCCGCTGTCGGGGCAGAGGACGACCTCGTCGGGAGCGGAGGCGCGGATCCAGGAGAGGTCCGACTCGGTGAGGGCCACGCCGCTCCCCTCCGACACCTTCCCGCGGAGGAGGGCCGCGCCGACTCCGTAGCGGGCGCGCTGCTTCTCGTACAGCTCGACCAGGTCCTCCGGAAGGGTCGTCACCAGGTCCGCCCGGTCCCGGGCGAGCGCCTCCTGCTTGTCGCGGAGCTTCTCGGCCTGCGCGTCGCGCTCCTCGGGGAGGGTCCCGAGCGAGGCGACGACCTCGTCGCGCTCGGCCTGAGCCGCGGCGACCTCGGACTCGATGCCCTCAATCCGCTCCATCAGCGTCAGCTCGATGTCCTCGAGGTCTCCCCGTCGCTTCACGAGGGAGGTGATCTCGCTCTCGAGCGCGGCGATGTCCTTGGCCGCGGAGGCGGTCTGCAGGCGGTCGCGATCGCGGGTGAGCCGCTTCTCGACCACGCTGACGTCGGACTCGATGCGCCCGAGCTCGGTGCGCACGTCCTCGAGGCGCCCTGTGCGCTCGGCGAGGGAGCGGCGGGTCTCGTTGTCGCGGGCCTGCATCGCCTGGATCCGCGCGATCTGCGGGAGCGTCGCGAGGGCGTGGCGCAGCTGCGCGCCCCTCGTGTCCAGACTCGCCAGAGTCAGGAGTTCGCGCTGGTGTGCGGGGCTGGCTTTCACGTGGCGGTCCTCGTTCCCGGCGCGCAGTACGGGCGCGCCGCGTCCATTCTCCCGTGCCCGCGGCGGGTCAGTGCACGATCGCGAAATCCCACGGGTCGGTGCGGGTCTCGCTCACCTCGACGGTGACCGTGGGCAGGGCCTCCCGCAGCGCGGTCGCGGCGACGTCGAGCCACAGCCACTCGCTCGCCCAGTGCGAGACGTCGATGAGGGCGGGGCCGGTGCCGTGCAGGGCCTTCTCGCGCGCCTCGGACGCCGGGTGGTGCCGGAGGTCGGCGGTGATGAAGACGTCGCTCGTGCGGACGGCGGGGGCGTCCAGGAGCGAGTCCCCCGCTCCCCCGCAGAGCGACACGCGGCGCACGGGCGTCTCGTAGGCGCCCGCGGCCCGCACTCCCCCTGCGGTGGCCGGCAGGAGCTCGGCCACGGCTCCGGCCAGGCGTCCGAGTGTCACCTCCTCGGGCAGGTCGCCCACTCGGCCGAGCCCGACCGACGGGTCGGCGCCCGGGACGAGCGGAGTCGCGCCGGTCAGGCCGAGGCGGGTGGCGATCACGTCCGAGACCCCGTCCGCGACGATGTCGGCGTTCGTGTGGGCCGAGATCAGTGCGCAGCCGCCCCGGACGAGGTCCGCGAGCAGGCGGCCCTTGTAGCCGTCCTCGGCGATCGAGGTGACGCCGCGCAGCAGCAGCGGGTGGTGCGCGACCAGGAGCTGGTATCCGCCGTCGACGGCCTCCGCGACGGTGTCGGAGACCACGTCGACCGTGAGCAGGATCCGCTCCACCGCGGCGTCGGGGTCGCCGGTGACCAGGCCGGGCGCGTCCCAGCTCTCGGCGGCCGCCTCCGGCCAGAGACGGTCGATGACGGCGTGGACGTCGCGCAGTGAAGGCATGCGTCCAGGGTAGGGCCGCTCAGGGCGGGTGGTCGGTCTCCACGGCGCGGATCCCGGCGTCGGCCACCGCGTCCAGGTCGGCTCGCGGGTGGTCGTCCGACTCCAGCAGGAGGAGGGTGATGCCGCCGTACTGCTCGATCTCGAGCAGGCCCGCGACTCCGGAGGCGGCGAGCACGTGGCCGCCGATCCCTCCGGTGGTGTCGACGACGTGCGTGTGCAGGCCGGCGACGCTGATCCCCTGGAACGGCTGCGGGCCGACGAAGCCCAGCAGCGTGCCCTCGACGCCGGTCAGCCGGACCTCGTGCTGGTCGCGCATCGCGTCCGCCAGGCGGCGGTAGGGCTCCGCCTGCGCGATCGGCCGGCGCAGGGCCGGCGTCTCCGCCGCGCGCGCAGGCGGACGCCGACGAAGACGTCCGGGCCGGGCACGAGCGAGCGCACCGCGACCGGTCCGCCGAGCGGCGTGATCGGGAGCCGTCGCGGCGCACGGTCGGTGGTCCGTGCTTGCCTGGGGACCATGAACGAGTACCTCCCCTGGGCCGTCGCGGCCGCCCTGCTCCTGGCCCTTCTCATCACGGTCGTCGCCGGCCGCCGACGGCGCACTGCGGCGAGAGCGGCGGCGGAGCAGGCCGCGGAGGAGGCCACGGAGGAGCACCAGCGCACGATCGCCGAGCGCGACCGGAGCCACGAGGCGGCGCTCAAGGCACTGACGCGCGCGCGCGACGCCGAGCGCGACCTCAGTCGGACCGAGCTCGAGACGGCGCAGGAGGAGGTCGAGCAGACCCGTGACGCGCTCGCCAGGACCTGGAGCAGCGAGGCCGTCTCGCACACCCTGATCCGGGAGGCGTGCGCCTCGGCGGGGCTGTCCGGCGTCCTCGCCACGAACGTCGTCTTCGTACCGGTCGACGCGCGCACGACGCGCCGCTTCCTCGCGCAGATCGACCATCTGCTGCTCACCCGGCACGGCGCGCTCATCATCGAGGCCAAGTACTGGCAGGGGGTCGTCTTCGACGGCGTGCGACCCGGTACCGTCCACCCCTCCTACGGCGTCCTCCTCGACGAGGACGCCCTGCCCGAGGCCTTCGCGGTTCAGATCGCACCGGGGACGGTGTCGCGGTGGACGGTGCGCACGCATGTCGAGCAGCACGTCCCCGCCCGGCAGGTCCGGATCCAGGCCGCGCGGCTCAAGGAGCACCTGGCCCTGAACGGTCTGCCCACGCCGTGGTTCGAGACGGCCGTGCTCTACAGCCACCCCGACGTCAGGACGTACGCGCCCGGATGGGAGGGCACGGGAGCGGCACGGACGAGGATCCTGACGGGAGTCGACGAGCTGACGGACGCTCGGGCCGATCTCGCACGGCGCCCGGGCACCACGATCGGGGAGGACGCCTGGGGCGAGCTCTCCGGATTCCTCGCCGGATGCGGCGGCCATGTGGAGCCGGTCGGGCCGACCCGCGCGTGACCAGCAGGGGGACCCGGTGGCCGGACGGGCACGGTCATGGCTGGCCGCGCCGGCCTGAGCCGGACAGGACGGCGCCGGACAGGACGGCGCCGGACCCTCTAACGCAGGGAACGACGAAGGTCCGCACTCCCGGAGGAGTGCGGACCTGTTCGGTGGATCCGAGGGGATTCGAACCCCTGACCCCCTGCATGCCATGCAGGTGCGCTACCAGCTGCGCCACGGACCCATGTTGTGTTCTGTCTTGCTTCGTGCTGTCTTTCGCTGTCTCCGCCCGGCGGAAGCAACTCGAATAAACTACAACACGATTCGCGTGAAGTGAAATCGAGCGCTGTCGCCGGGCGTGTTCGTCAGTTCGAGGACGTCGACGATTCGACGGCGACAGGCTGCTCGAGGGTGAACGGCACCGTTGGGCAGTCCTTCCAGAGGCGCTCGAGCGAGTAGTACATGCGGTCCTCCTCGTGGAAGACGTGCACGACGAGGTCGCCGAAGTCGAGGAGGATCCAGCGGCCCTCCGCACGGCCCTCGCGGCGCAGCAGCTTGGCGCCGGAATCGTTCAGGCGGTCCTCCACCTCGTTCGCGATCGCGACCACGTTGCGCTCGGAGCGGCCGGTGGCGAGGAGGAAGATGTCGACCAGCGGCAGCGGCCCCGAGACGTCGAGGGCGACGAGGTCCTCACCGCCCTTGGAGTCGGCGGCGGTGGCCGCGAGCTGGAGCAGGGCGCGGGCGGAATCGGTCGCAGTCATGAAGCCTTCAGTGTCGGTGGTGGAGATCAGAAGATGTTGAGCACGAAGCCGCCGATGAACAGCGCGATCGCGCCGACCAGCAGGACGGCCGCGGTGATCGCGAGGACCACCGGGACGCTCACGCCGGCGCGCTTCTGCGGCGCGATCATCGAGGTGCCGGCGGCGTGGGTGGAGACGGCGCTGGACGCCCGGACCGGCTCGGACTCGCCGACGGGCTGCTCGCGGTCGATGCGGTCGACGTAGCGGTCCACATCGGGCGAGTCGTAGAGGTTCGGGTGCTGGCCCGTGGAGCCGAGGCTGCGCGGGAGGTCGAACGAGCCGGTGACGAGGATCTCCCCCGTGTCCGTGCCGACTGTCGCGCCGGGGCCCGTGGTCGGCAGGATCAGCGCGTTGGTGGTGGTGACGGCACCGGTGGCGGCGACTCCGCTCGCGATGAGGGAGTCGAACGAGGCGTCCACCTCCTCCTTCGACTTGCTGTCGAGTTCCTCGGTGATGGCGAGGTGCTCGATCGGCGGCTCGAAGCTCCCGGTGATCTCGGTGGCCTTCTCGTCGGCGATGTCGAGGGATCCGCCCACCGACGCGAAGAGCGCGGTGTTCAGGTGCGGCTGCTCGGGCTGCTCGCCGGCCGTCGGCTGCTCGTCGTCCGCGTCCCGCTCGTCGGAGGCGTCCGCGGACGGCGTCTCGTCGTCGGAGGAGGAGCTCTCGATCTCGGCCTCGTGCACCTCGGCCGCGTCGGCGTCCGCGGTCGCATCGGTGGCGGACTCGTCCGCCTCCTCCTCGGACGCCTCGGGGGCGTCCTCGGTGACGACGTCCTCGTCGCCCTCCGGCTCCTGCTCCGCTGCGCCCTCGGGCACCGGCTCCGCATCACGGGACTCGTCGGCCGCCTCGATCACGGGGACCGCCCCGGTCGGCGGGAGCGCCGAGGCGCGCTCGAGGGCGGCCTCGACGTAGTCGGAGCGCTCGTCGTCGGACCGCTCCTCGTCGGCGGGCGGCTCCGCCTCCGGTGCGGCGGCGACCTTCTCCGCCTGCTGCTGCGCCAGCAGTGCGCGCAGCTCCCGACGGGTCAGCTGGCGGCCCGTGGCGTTCTCGGTGGCGACGATCTCCATCGAGGAGGTGCGCAGGTCGGGCTCGCTCGCGGGGCTCGGCTCGACGGGGGTGATCCGCAGGGCCTGGGTGGGGGTCAGCACCGGCATGTCGCCGGCGGTGGTGGCGGTCGCGGTGGCAGCCCGGCGGGACGTCGTCGGAACGGCGGCGGTCGTGGCCGCACCGGCCTCGCGCCTCTCGCGCTCGCGGATCTCGCGCCGGGTGAGCGGCTTCTCCTCGGGCTGAACTGTCATGACGTGCTCCGATACAGGTGGTGCTTCGAGATGTACTGGACGACACCGTCGGGAACCAGGTACCAGACCGGATGACCCCGGTTGACGCGGCTCCGACAGTCGGTCGAGGAGATCGCCAGTGCCGGAATCTCCAACAAGGATACGTCCTGGGCCGGCAATCCCGAAACGTTGAGGACGTGCCCCGGCCGGCTGACGGCGACGAAGTGGGCCAGCTCCCACAGCTCGTCGTAGTCCTTCCAGCTCAGGATCTGAGCGACCGGGTGCGCGGCGGTGATGAAGAACAGGTCGGCGTCGGGGTGCGCGGCGTGGATGTCCCGCAGGGTGTCGATCGTGTAGGTCGTGCCGATCCGGTCAACGTCGACGCGGCTGACGGTGAAGCGCGGGTTCGACGCCGTCGCGATCACCGTCATCAGGTACCGGTGCTCGGCGGAGGTCACCGTCTTCTTGTGCCACGGCTGGCCGGTGGGCACGAAGACGACCTCGTCCAGGTCGAACGACTGGGCCACCTCGGAGGCGGCGACCAGGTGACCGTGGTGGATCGGGTCGAAGGTGCCGCCCATCACGCCGATGCGCGGACGCCGCGGGCCTCCGCTCGCGGCGGACGTCACGATCGCTGGGCTCCCCGCCTAGTGTCCGTGACCGTGCTGGTCGTGCGAGCCGGCGCCGGTCTTGTGCGAGTGGCGGTTCGCCACGTCGCGGTAGCTCCAGGTGACGAAGCCGAGGGCCGTGAAGGCGACGGCGGCGATCAGGCCGAAGACGATCGGGGGGAACGGCAGCTCCGTGTGGGCCGCTGCTTCGGCGAGGACGGTCGTCGCGAGGGACATGCAGTGCTCCTTGGATGTCGTGGTCGCCCCGGCGGGGCTCAGACGAGTCTACCCGGACGCCGCTCGACGCCGGATCGCCGGTCCGGGCGCTAGGCGCGGACCTCTCCCGCGCCGCGCAGCAGCCACTTCGTGCTGGTCAGCTCGGGAAGGCCCATGGGGCCCCGAGCGTGCAGCTTCTGCGTCGAGATGCCGACCTCGGCGCCGAACCCGAACTCCCCGCCGTCGGTGAAGCGGGTGGAGGCGTTGACCATCACGACCGCGGAGTCGACCTCGGCGAGGAAGCGCTCGGCGCTTCGGAGGTCGTTCGTCACGATCGACTCGGTGTGGTGGGTGGAGTACCGGTCGATGTGGGCCATCGCGGCGTCGAGGTCGTCGACGATCGCGACGGCGACGTCGAGCGAGTAGTACTCCGCGGACCAGTCCTCATCGGTGGCGGGCACCGCGTCGGGCCAGAGCGCCGCGACGCGCTCGTCGCCGTGCACGGTCACTCCCGCTTCCGCGAGCCGGCCGAGGACGGGCGGGAGGAGGCGCTCGGCGGCGTCGCGGTGGACGAGGAGGGTCTCGAGGGCGTTGCAGGTGCTCGGACGCTGCACCTTGGCGTTGTGGACGATGTCCACGGCCCACCGCTCGTCGGCACTGGCGTCGAGGAAGACGTGGACGACTCCGGCGCCCGTCTCGATCACGGGGACCGTCGACTCCGTCACGACCGACTCGATGAGGCCCGCGCTCCCCCGCGGCACCAGGACGTCGACGTAGCCGCGCGCTCGCATGAGGGCCTTCGCGCCCTCGCGGCCGTGGTCGTCGACCGTCTGCACCAGCTCGGCGGGCAGGCCCACGGAGGCGACGGCCTCCTGCAGCAGCTCCACCAGGACGCGGTTCGTGTTCTCCGCGGCCGTGCCTCCGCGCAGGATCACGGCGTTCCCGCTCTTGAGGGCGAGCGCCGCGATGTCGATGGTGACGTTCGGGCGCGCCTCGTAGATCGCTCCAACCACGCCGAACGGGACCCGCACCTGGGTGAGGGAGGCGCCGTTGGGCAGGTTCGATCCCCGCACCGTCTGCCCGACCGGATCGGTGAGCCCGACGACCGCGACGACGGCGTCGGCGAGGGACCCCAGGCGCACCGCATCGAGGCGGAGGCGGTCCTGCAGGCCCGGGCTCATGCCGCTCTCGCGACCCCGCTGGAGGTCGAGCTCGTTCGCCGGGACGACGCGCTCGGCGCTCGAGCGCACCGCGTCGGCGATGGCGAGCAGAGCCCGGTTCTTGAGGTCGGTGGTCGCACTGCGGAGGGAGCGCGACGCGACGCGGGAAGCGGCGAACCGCTCGGTCAGCGCACTGCTGTCGGGGGTTGTCTGCGGCATCCGGCCAGTGTAGAGGCAGACGACCCCGGCGGCGGGAGTCAGCTCTCCTCGCCGGCCTCCGTGCCGTCGCCCTCGTCGGCGACGCGCCAGACGCCGCCCTGGCGCTCGCGCTCGAGTTCCGCGCGGGCCTCGGCCTTGGCGTCCATCCGCTCGAAGTAGTCCTCGCGACGCTCGTTGCGGGTCTTGCGCCGGTTGTCCTCGAGGCGGAGGTCCGTTCCGCGGGGCGCGGTGATGAGCTCGGCCGTCGAGGTGAGGGTCGGCTCCCAGTCGAAGACGACGCCGTCGCCGGGGCCGATGACGACGGTGGAGCCGGCGACCGCTCCAGCCGAGAACAGGCCGTTCTCGACTCCGAGCTTGGCCAGGCGGTCGGCGAGGAAGCCGACGGCCTCGTCGTTCGTGAAGTCGGTCTGCGCGACCCAGCGCACGGGCTTGGTGCCCAGGACCCGGTACACGTTGCCGTACGAGCCACCCTCGACCCGGATCTCGAAGTCCTTCTCGTCCACGGCGCGGGGGCGGATGGTGATGCGCTCCACCCGCGGCACGGCGGCGAGCTCGAGGCGGTGCTTCTCGACGATCTCGGCGAGGGCGAACGTCAGCTGGCGGAGTCCCGAGTGGCTGACCGTCGAGATCTCGAACACGCGGTAGCCGCGGCCCTCGAGGTCGGCCCGGACGAAGTCGGCCAGTTCCTGGGCCTCGGGCACGTCGACCTTGTTGAGCGCGATCAGCTGCGGCCTCTCGATCAGCGGCACCTGTCCGTCGCCGACGGGGTACGCCGCCAGCTCCCCGAGGATGATGTCGAGGTCGGTCAGCGGGTCGCGGCCGGGCTCGAGCGTGGCGCAGTCGAGCACGTGGACGAGCGCGGTGCAGCGCTCGACGTGGCGGAGGAACTCCAGACCCAGGCCCTTGCCCTCGCTCGCGCCCTCGATGAGACCGGGCACGTCGGCGACGGTGAAGCGCGACTCCCCCGCCTGCACGACGCCGAGGTTGGGCGCGAGGGTCGTGAACGGGTAGTCCGCGATCTTCGGCTTGGCCGCCGAGATCGCCGCGACGAGGCTCGACTTGCCCGCCGAGGGGAATCCGACGAGCGCGACGTCCGCGACGGTCTTCAGCTCGAGGACGACGTCGCCCTCCCAGCCCGGCGTGCCGAGCAGCGCGAAGCCGGGCGCCTTGCGCTTCGTGGTGGCGAGCGAGGCGTTGCCGAGCCCGCCCTGCCCGCCCGGAGCGATGACGAACCGGAGGCCGGGCTCGTCCATGTCGATCAGCTGGTCGCCGTCCGGCGACTTGACGACCGTGCCGACCGGGACGGGGAGCTCCATGAGCTCGCCGTTCCCGCCCGCGCGGTGGTCGCCCATGCCGGGACCGCCGTTCTCGGAGCTGCGGTGCGGGTGGCGGTGGTAGGCGAGCAGCGTCGTCGTCTGCGGGTCGGCGACGAGGACGATGTCGCCCCCGTGCCCGCCGTTGCCGCCGTCGGGGCCGGCGAGCGGCTTGAACTTCTCGCGACGGACGGAGACGCAGCCGTTGCCGCCGTGGCCGGCACGCATATGCAGCGTGACGTTGTCGACGAAGGTGACCATGGTGTGAATCCGTCCGTGAGTGCGTGCGGCGCCGGGATGCCGGCGCCGGGGGGCTGTGCCCCGGTAAACGCGCAAGGGGCGAGCCGAAGCCCGCCCCTTGCGTCCTGTGCCTGTGCGGCCGAGGAGGTCGACCCTACTGGGCGGCCGCCACGATGTTGACGACCTTGCGGCCGCCCTTGCTGCCGAACTCGACAGCGCCCGCCGAGAGGGCGAACAGGGTGTCGTCGCCACCGCGTCCGACGTTCGCGCCGGGGTGGAAGTGGGTGCCGCGCTGGCGGACGATGATCTCGCCCGCGTTCACGACCTGGCCGCCGAAGCGCTTGACGCCGAGACGCTGCGCGTTCGAGTCGCGACCGTTGCGAGTGGAGCTCGCGCCCTTCTTGTGTGCCATTTCTCATCTCCTCGAGACCGGGGGGCCGCAGCCCCGTGCTGTTGCCCTGCAGGGCGATGGCTCGCTCCGCAGGTCAGCTCAATTCCTTTGCAGGACTACTTGATGCCAGTGACCTTGACGCGCGTGAGGTCCTGACGGTGCCCCTGGCGCTTCTTGTAACCGGTCTTGTTCTTGAACTTCTGAATGATGATCTTCGGACCACGGAGGTCCTCGAGCACCTCGGCGGTGACGGTGACGCCCGCGAGGGTCGCCGCGTCCGAGGTGATCGACTCACCGTCGACGAGCAGCACGGCAGGAAGCTGCACGGTGCCGTTCTCGTCGGCCTTGACGCGGTCCATCGTCACGATGGTGCCGACCTCGACCTTCTCCTGCCGACCGCCGGCGCGCACAACTGCGTAAACCACTTCTCGTACCTGTTTCTCGTCTGGACGGAGCGGAGGCCTCGTCCGGGGCTTGTAGGGACGGGGCTGAGCCCCGGTCTTCCGGTTCGTACCCGTCTCCTCACGACACGAGGGAACCGGCACCGCGGCCCGCGCCCCGTGAGGGGCGGAGCGACAACGGAAATCTGCGTGAGCACATGGATCGCGCCACACCAACGGTCAAGAGTACGGGATCCGCGCTCCACGGTCAAACGCACACGACTGCGAAGCCGTGTCCACCCGACCGGCGACCCCGTCACGATAGTCGAGGAGGAGGCGCGTGGACGGACGGCGCGCCGCCTACGATCGGGGAATGGCCATCCTCGTCGACGCCGCGCGCTGGCCGGCGCACGGCCGGCTGTGGGCGCACCTCGTGAGCGACGTCTCGCTCGAGGAGCTCCACGACTTCGCGCGCCGTCTCGGCGTGCCCGAGCGCGGCGTCGATCTGGACCACGACGACGTGCCCGAGGGGCGGATCGACGAGCTCGTCGCGGCGGGCGCGGTCCCCGTCGGCGCGCGGGAGCTGGTCGAGCGGCTGAGGCGGAGCGGGCTCCGCGTCCGCGGGCGCGACCGGGACGCCGAGAGGGCCCGGCGCCGGCTCTCGCCGGGCACCGGGCCCTCCTGACACCGGGTCGCGCTACTGGTCGGCGCGGCGCGGGGTCTGCTCGGGGATGACCGCGACTCCGGTGAGCGCGGCCGTCGTGACGCGACGGCTCTTCGCACGGCCCTGGCCGGGCTGCTTCGGGGCCGGCAGAGCGTCGAGCACGGAGTCGAGCAGGTGCTCGGCGACCTCGCTGCGGACGCGGCGCGGAGGCGTGACCGGCGCGATCGGGATGTCGAGGATCGGCGCGGCAACGGCCGGCTCGATCTCCTTCTCGACCGGGGTCTCGACGGGAGCCGACTCGACGGTCGCCGTCTCGGCGGCCTCCTGGCGCGGCTCGCGGTCGCGGCTGCGACGACGGCGCTCGCCCCGGGCGGGACGCTCGCCGCGACGGCTCGGCTCGGACGGCTGCTCCTCGGGTGCCGTGGCGGACTCCTCCGGCGCCATGGCCTCGACGGTCTCGGCGGCGTCCTCGACCAGCGCGGCCGCCTCCTCCGCCGCCTGGCGCACGGCCTGGGGGTGGATGGTGCTGGCGGCGATCTGCGCGAGCGCGTTCTTCGCGTCGTCCGTGATGGCGTGGGTGCTGATCGGCTTGGTCGCCGGCGCGCCCTGCCCGTTCTGCCCGCCGTTCGAGCGCCCGGAGGCGGCGGGCTGCTGCTCGCCGCCCTTGCCCCGGCGGCGCTGCTCCTGCTGCGGAGCGGCGGTCGACCGGTGCTTGAGCACGGGGTCGTGGTGGACGATGACGCCGCGTCCGGCGCAGATCTCGCAGTTCTCACTGAAGGTCTCGAGCAGGCCCAGGCCCAACTTCTTGCGGGTCATCTGCACGAGGCCGAGCGAGGTGACCTCGGCGACCTGGTGCTTCGTCCGGTCGCGGCTCAGGCACTCGACCAGGCGGCGGAGCACGAGGTCGCGGTTGGACTCGAGCACCATGTCGATGAAGTCGACGACGATGATGCCGCCGATGTCGCGCAGGCGCAGCTGGCGGACGATCTCCTCGGCCGCCTCCAGGTTGTTCTTCGTGACCGTCTCCTCGAGGTTCCCGCCCGAGCCGACGAACTTGCCGGTGTTGACGTCGACCACCGTCATCGCCTCGGTGCGGTCGATCACGAGCGAGCCGCCGCTGGGCAGCCACACCTTGCGCTCCAGCGCCTTCTCGATCTGCTCCGTGATGCGGAACTCGTCGAACGCGTCCTTCTCACCCGTGTAGACCTCGACGCGCTCGAGCAGATCGGGTGCGACCTGGCTGAGGTAGAGCTCGATGGTCTCGCGGGCGTCGTCGCCGGCGATGACCATCTTCTCGAAGTCCTCGTTGAAGACGTCGCGGACGATCTTGATCAGCAGGTCCGGCTCGCTGTGCAGGAGAGCGGGAGCCTGCCCGGTCGCGGCCTTCGCGCTGAGAGCCGTCCACTGCGCGGTCAGGCGCTCGACGTCGACGGTCAGCTGCTCCTCCGTGGCGCCCTCGGCCGCGGTCCGGACGATGACGCCCACGTTCTCGGGCAGCACCTCCTTGAGGATCTTCTTCAGGCGGGCGCGCTCGGTGTCCGGGAGCTTCCGCGAGATGCCGTTCATCGAGCCGTTGGGCACGTAGACGAGGTAGCGGCCGGGGAGCGAGATCTGGCTCGTGAGACGGGCGCCCTTGTGGCCGACGGGGTCCTTCGTGACCTGGACGAGGACCCGGTCGCCGGGCTTGAGCGCGAGCTCGATCCGGCGGGGGCCGCCGGCGTTGTTCGCGGCGTCCCAGTCGACCTCGCCGGAGTAGAGCACGGCGTTGCGCCCGCGTCCGATGTCGACGAAGGCGGCCTCCATGCTCGGGAGGACGTTCTGCACGCGGCCGAGGTAGACGTTGCCGATGAGCGACGCCTCCTGCGAGCGGGCGACGTAGTGCTCGGCGAGGACGCCGTCCTCGAGCACGCCGATGCGGATGCTGTCCTCCTTCGAGCGGACGACCATGACGCGGTCGACGGCCTCCCGGCGGGCGAGGAACTCGGACTCGGTGACGACCGTGCGGCGCCGGCCGGCGTCGCGGCCGTCGCGGCGGCGCTGCTTCTTGGCCTCGAGGCGGGTCGAGCCCTTGATGCGCTGCGGCTCGGTGATGAGCTCGGGCTCGCGGGCCTCGCGCTGCTCGCGCGGCTGGCGGACCCGGACGACGGTGTTCTCGGGGTCGTCGGAGCCGGACCTCTCGCTCTCGCCGCTGCGGCGGCGCGAGCGGCGGCGGACGGAGCCCTGCTCCTCGGCCGGGCTCTCGCGCTCCTCCTGGACGCCCAGCGGCGCACCGCGGGGAGGCAGCGGAGCCAGCTCGACGTAGTCGGGCAGGACCGGCGCCTGGAACAGCAGCGACGGGCTCGGCAGTGCGGGCCGTCGCGGCTCCTCCTGGTCGGCGCCCGGGGTCTGCGGGAGGGCGTTGAAGAACACCGCGCCCGTCGACGTCGACGGCTCGGCCGCCTCCGCGGCGCTCCCGGTCTCGGGCAGCTCGGTGCCCTCGGCTCCGGTCTGGTCGGTCTCGTTGCTGTCGATGATCGTCTCCCCTGTCGCTGGCGCGCTCGACTCGGTCCGCCGGCTCGCCCGGCGGCCACCGAAGAGGCGGCTGATCTTCCTGGCCCCGCTGCGGGGCCCGTCGCGGTCCGGATCGGATCCGCTCGTACTGTTGTCTTCCACCATTCCTGGTGCACTCCTCGGCCGGGTCGTCCGCCGCGTCGTCTTCCCGGATGCTTCTCTCGTGCGAGGGGCCTCGGCCCGCCGCGAATCCTTCCGCTCCCCCGGTCCCGTCGCGCTCGTGGCGCGGGACTCCGGTTGCAGCTGCACTCTCGGAACTGACTATCCGACACGCGCTCCTCCGCGGTGCGACCTGCGGTCGACTCCCGGCGGAGCGGAGATCCGGCGCGTCCATTCGCGGAACGCTGTCGATCTCCTGTGGCCCGGTGCTCGCCCGGTAAACCTTCTTCGCGTCGATGCGGGGTCCCCCGGACCGACGGCTCCGATTATCGCACGCATTCCCAGAGGCGCCGATCCGGCGCGTGCCATAATCCCCCGGTGTCCAGCGATCCCGGGGTGCGCGACGCCCCCATGCAGCAGCGCCCCGTCCTCTTCGCCGTCCTGCTGATCGTCCTCGGCGTGATCGGCTGGACCGCCGCCTTCGCCCTCACGAACGACAAGTTCGCCGCTCTCGAGAACCCCGATGCGGGCCTCGGCTGCGACTTCAGCCTGCTCGTGCAGTGCAGTGCGAACCTGAACTCGGCGCAGGGCGCGGTCTTCGGCTTCCCGAACCCCCTCATCGGCCTGGCGGCCTGGATCGCGCCGATCGTGGTGGGGCTGGGCCTGCTCGCGGGCGCCCGGTTCGACCGGTGGTTCTGGGCGGCCTTCAACGTCGGCTTCCTGCTGGCCCTGGTGTTCGTGGGCTGGCTCATCGCGACGAGCGTCTTCGCGCTCGGAACCCTCTGCCCCTGGTGCATGCTCACCTGGGCCGTCGTCATCCCGGGCTTCTGGCTGGTCACGCTCCGCAACCTCCGTGAGGGCGTGTTCCCCGTCCCCGCCGGGGTGCGCCGCTTCGCCGGTGCCGCCTACGGCTGGGTCCCGTTCATCACGCTGCTCTGCTACCTGCTGATCGCGGTGGTCGCGCAGGTGAGGCTGAACGTGCTCGCCTACCTCTGACGGACGTCGTCAGAGGCAGGCGGCCGAGCGGCTCAGGCGAACCAGAGGCCGAGCTCGCGCGCGGCCGGCTCCTCGGAGTCGGACCCGTGCACGAGGTTCTGCTGGACCTTGAGGCCCCAGTCGCGGCCGAGGTCGCCGCGGATGGTGCCGGGAGCGGCCGTGGTCGGGTCGGTGGTGCCGGCGAGGGCGCGGAAGCCCTCGATCACGCGGTCGCCCGCGATGCGCAGGGCGACGATCGGGCCGCTCTCCATGAACTCGACGAGCGGCTCGTAGAAGGGCTTGCCCTCGTGCTCGGCGTAGTGGGCGGCGAGCAGCTCGCGGTCGGCCTCGACGAGCTTCACGTCGACGAGGGAGTAGCCCTTCGCCTCGATGCGGCGGAGGATCTCGCCGGTGAGGTTGCGGGCGACGCCGTCGGGCTTGACGAGGACGAGGGTCTCCTGGGTGGCCATGGTTCAGCGGTCTCCTTCGGTGGGGTCGGTGGGCTCCGCCGCCCGGCGCGTCTGAGCGTCGAGGCGGGTGCCGGTCACCATGCAGTACGTCCACAGCGCCACGAAGGCGGCGCCGATCACGTACATGATCGGGACCAGCAGGCCCGAGGCCACGATAACGAACTGGAGCACCCAGCCGATGCGGAAGCCGACCGGCCGGTTCAGCAGGCCCAGAGTGGCGACGAGCGCGAGGCAGACCACCGCTCCCCCGACCAGCACGACCACGGGGTCGGCCGCCTTCAGCCCGAAGGCCACCAGGGTGGCGAGGAAGACGATGACCGCCTCGAAGCCGAGCACGATCGAGCCGAGGCTCTCCCGGACGGTCCGCGAGCGCCGCGGGCGTCCGGCCCTCACGCGCCCAGCCAGTTCTCGTCGCGGGCCGCGGTGATCGTGCGGCCGACGAGGGTGATCGAGCCCGTGACCAGCAGGGCGCCCTTGTCGGTGCGCGCCGCGAGGACGCGACCGGCCGTGAGAGCACCGAGCGGGTCGTCGGCGACGCGGACCGCCTCCTCCGGGAACACGGTGCGGGCGAGTGCGGCGAGCTCCTCGGCGGGCATCGCCCGATCGCTCGGCGCCGTGGTCACGATCAGCTCGTCCACCACGGGGCGGAGCTCCCGGAGGATCCCCTCGGCGTCCTTCTCGGCCAGCACGCCGAGGACGGCCGTCACGCGGTCGAAGTCGAAGTAGCGGCCGAGAGCGGCGGCGAGGGACGCGGCACCGTGCGGGTTGTGCGCCGCGTCGACGACGGTGCGCGGAGCGAGTCCGACGAGCTGCAGGCGGCCCGGGGAGGTCGCGGCGGCGAAGCCCTCGTCGAGGACGTCGCCGGTGAGCTCCTGCGTCCCGCCTCCCAGGAACGTCTCGACCGCGGCGACGGCCACGGCGGCGTTCTCGGCCTGGTGGTCGCCGAAGAACGGCAGCAGCAGCTGCTCGTACGTGGTGACGAGTCCCCGGACGGTGACGACCTGGCCGCCGACGGCGACGGTCGTCGACTCGACGTCGAACTCCGCCCCCTCGACGACGATCGTCGACTCGGTGGCCTCGGCCGCGTGCCGCAGCACCGCCTCCGCCTCCGGGACCTGCCTCGCGGAGACCACCGAGGCGAGCGGCTTGACGATGCCCGACTTGGTGCGCGCGATCTCCTCGATCGTCGAGCCGAGGCGGTCGGTGTGGTCGAGGGCGATCGGCGTGAAGACGGCGACCTGCGCGTCGGCGACGTTCGTCGAGTCCCACTCGCCGCCCATCCCCACCTCGACGACGGCCACATCGACCGGCGCGTCGGCGAAGGCCGAGTAGGCCAGGACGGTGATCGCCTCGAAGAAGGACAGCGGCGCCTCGCCCTGCTCGGCCAGCTCGGCGTCGGTCATCCGCAGGTACGGCTCGACGTCCTGCCAGTTGTCGGCGAGGCTCCGGTCCGAGATCGGCTCTCCGTCGATGACGATGCGCTCGTTGAAGCGCTCGAGGTGCGGACTGGTGAACAGGCCCACCCGCAGCCCGTGGGCGCGCAGCAGGCTCTCGATCATCCGGCTGGTCGAGGTCTTGCCGTTGGTTCCGGCGATCTGGATCACCGGGTAGGCGCGCTGCGGGTCGCCGAGGATCTCGACGGCGCGCCGGGTCGGAGCGAGGCGCGGGCGGACGCTCGCCTCGCCCAGGCGCTCCAGCAGCGCGGCGTAGACGGCGTCGGCGGCCGCGCGGTCGGCGTCGTCCGGCTCGAACGGATCAGACATCGGCGGCCTCGACCTTCTCGACGCGGATGATGGCGGTGCCCGCGGGGCCGACGGCGATCGCGCCCTCGCCGCCCTCGAGAGCCGTGGTGAGCGGAGTGAACGCGCATCCGGTCGCGAGGGTCTCCTCCGCGATCCAGAGCGCGTGCGGCTCGAGCGCCTGCAGGCTCGGCTCATCGAGCACGACCTCCAGGACGATCCGGTCGCTGACCTCGAACCCGGCCGCCTTGCGGGCGTCCTGCACCGCGCGGATGAGGTCGCGGGCGAGCCCCTCCGCTTCGAGCTCGGGGGTGGTCGCCGTGTCGAGGAGCACGAAGCCCCCGCGCGGGAGCAGGGCGATGGCGCGGTCGTCGCCGGCCGAGCCGCCGACCTCGAGCGTGAGCTCGTACTCGCCCTCGACCAGCTCGACGCCGCCGGCGGAGACGACGCCGTCCGTCTCGCTCCAGTCGCCGGCCTTGGCGGCCCTGATCACGGTCTGCACGCCCTTGCCGAGCCGGGGCCCGGCGGCGCGCGCGTTGACCGCGAGACGGGAGGTGACGCCGTAGTCGGTGGCGCTGGAGTCGACCAGCGGCACCAGCGACACCTCCTTCACGTTCAGCTCGTCGCGGAGGATCGCCTCGAACGGCGCGAGCTCGGCGGCGTCGGCGACCACCACGGTCAGGCGCGCGAGCGGCAGGCGGACGCGGAGCCCGGCCTGCTTGCGGAGGGAGAGCGCGGTGGACGAGATGCCGCGGTCCGCGTCCATCGCGTGCACGAGCGCCGGGTCGGCGGGGAACTCGTCCGCCTCCGGCCAGTCGGTGAGGTGGACGCTGCGGCCGCCGGTCAGGCCCTGCCAGATCTGCTCCGTGACGAGAGGCAGGAGCGGGGCGGCGACGCGGCACACGGTCTCGAGGACCGTGTAGAGCGTGTCGAACGCCTCCGATCCGCGGCCGTCCTCGTCGACGCCCTGCCAGAAGCGGTCGCGGGAGCGGCGCACGTACCAGTTCGTCAGCACGTCGCTGAAGTCGCGGAGCGCGGCGGCCGCGAGTGTGGAGTCCAGCGCCTCGAGCCGGCCGGTCACGGTCTCGACCAGATCGCGGGTCTTGGCCAGCAGGTAGCGGTCGAGGACGTCCTCGGAGCCGGTGCGCCTGGTCGCCTCGTAGCCGCCGCCCGCCGAGGCGTTGGCGTAGAGGGAGAAGAAGTACCAGGTGCTCCACAGCGGCAGCAGCACCTGGCGGACGCCCTCGCGGATGCCCTCCTCCGTCACGACGAGGTTGCCGCCCCGGAGGACCGGGCTCGACATCAGGAACCACCGCATGGCGTCGGAGCCGTCGCGGTCGAAGACCTCGGCCACGTCCGGGTAGTTGCGCAGCGACTTGGACATCTTCTGCCCGTCGTTGCCCAGCACGATGCCGTGGCTGACCACGTTGCGGAACGCCGGGCGGTCGAAGAGCGCGGTGGAGAGCACGTGCAGCGTGTAGAACCAGCCGCGTGTCTGCCCGATGTACTCGACGATGAAGTCCGCCGGGTTGTGGGTGTCGAACCAGTCCGCGTTCTCGAACGGGTAGTGCACCTGGGCGAAGGGCATCGATCCGGAGTCGAACCAGACGTCGAGGACGTCGCTGATCCGGCGCATCGTCGAGCGCCCGGTCGGGTCGTCGGGGTTCGGGCGGGTCAGCTCGTCGATGAACGGCCGGTGCAGGTCGTCCGGGCGCACGCCGAAGTCGCGCTCCAGCTCGTCCAGCGAGCCGTAGACGTCGATCCGCGGGTACTCCGGGTCGTCGCTCTTCCACACCGGGATCGGCGAGCCGAAGTAGCGGTTGCGGCTGATGGACCAGTCGCGCGCGCCCGAGAGCCACTTGCCGAACTGGCCGTCCTTGACGTTCTCGGGGACCCAGGTGATCTCCTGGTTGAGCTCCTCCATGCGGTCGCGGATCGCGGTGACGCGGACGAACCAGCTCGAGACCGCCTTGTAGATCAGCGGATTGCGGCAGCGCCAGCAGTGCGGGTACGAGTGCTCGTAGCTCGCCTGGCGGAGAAGCCGGTGGCCCGCGCGCAGGAGCTGCGTGAGGGGCTTGTTCGCGTCGAAGACCTGGAGGCCGGCGACCTCGCTGATCTGCGGCAGGAAGCGGCCGCCGTCGTCGACCGAGATGATGACGGGGATGCCCGCCGCCTCGCAGACCTTCTGGTCGTCCTCGCCGTAGGCGGGCGCCTGGTGCACGATGCCGGTGCCCTCGCTGGTGGTCACGTAGTCGGCGACGAGGATGCGCCACGCGTTCTGCGTGCCCCAGGCCTCGGTGTCCGCGTAGTGGTCCCAGAGGCGGTCGTAGCTGATCCCCTCGAGCTCGGAGCCCCGGTGGGTGCGCGAGACGGCGGCCAGGGCCGACTCCGCGTCCGGATAGCCGAGGTCCTTCGCGTAGGCGCCGACCTGGTCGATGGCGAGCAGGTACTCGGCCGAGAGCTCGCGCTCCTCGGGCTCGCCCCTGCCGTCGGCCGCGCCGTTCGGGCCGGCGGGGACGACCGCGTACTCGATGTCGGGCCCGACGGCGAGCGCGAGGTTCGTCGGCAGCGTCCACGGCGTCGTCGTCCACGCGAGAGCGCGGACCGCCGTCAGCTGGAGCGCCTCCGCCGTCTCGCCGACCAGCGGGAAGGTGACGGTGACCGTCTGGTCCTGGCGCATCTTGTAGACGTCGTCGTCCATCCGCAGCTCGTGGTTTGAGAGCGGCGTCTGGTCGCGCCAGCAGTACGGCAGCACGCGGTGGCCCTCGTAGGCGAGGCCCTTGTCGTAGAGCTGCTTGAACGCCCAGATCACCGACTCCATGAAGGTGGGGTCGAGCGTCTTGTAGTCGTCGTCGAAGTCGACCCAGCGCGCCTGGCGGGTGACGTAGTCCTGCCACTCCCCGGTGTAGCGCAGCACCGACTCCTTCGCGGCGGCGTTGAAGGCCGCGACGCCCATCTCCTCGATCTGGGACTTGTCGGTGATGCCGAGCTGCCGCTCCGCCTCGAGCTCGGCGGGCAGGCCGTGGGTGTCCCAGCCGAAGCGGCGGTGCACCTGCCGTCCGCGCATGGTCTCGAAGCGGGGGAAGACGTCCTTGGCGTAGCCGGTGAGGAGGTGCCCGTAGTAGTTCTGCACGCGGCGCTCGGTGGGCAGGCCGTTGTCGTCCCAGCCCATCGGGTAGAAGACGCTCTTGCCGCGCATCCGCTGGAACCGCGCG